>JAYUGZ010000650.1:0-9134 GCA_043767465.1 Cyanobacteriota bacterium | reverse complement strand
TTATTTAATATGGTGCGTGATTACACAATCATTCTGCCTATTCAGGACGGCGATGTCTGAGGGGTTTTACCCCTCAGACATTCGCCAACAGTCTCTTTAAATCGCGACTACACAGACAAAACCCGCCTGCGCGGGTTGGGGAAATTTTTCAATCGCCCCTTAAATGAGACTATTAATTATCTTCCGACGATGATTCATGGGATGATTCTGCGATCGCACTTAGCGGCTGAATGCTGACAATGGTACCGCCCATGCGAGTGATCCGCTGCATTTCTTGATTCATCCGATTGTACGGCACGGTGATAAATGTACTCGCGCTCGATCGAATCGAATAATCGATATTTTCTGTATCGTCACTTTGGCGCAAGCCTGCAACTTCATACCGAAAGCAGCGACCGGCGGAAGCTGTATTGCCACTTTTTCCAGCTATAATTTGACCCAACATAAGCTTCTTGGTAATTTGTTATTTGTTACTTGTTACTTGTTATTTGTTACTTGTTAGTTGCTATTTGTTGGTTCTAATAACCAATAACTAATAACAACTAACCAATAACCAATAACTAAATTGGAGTAATGCTAGCGATTTTCCCGCCCATGCGTTGAAATTTCTGCATTTGCGAGGACAAATCATCCACAGGTACGATGAAAGCCTTGCTGCTGCGGCGCACGTTGGGATAGCCACCGGTGCGAATGCCAGAAACTTCCACGCGCAAGAGCCGTCCTGCCTTGCCGTAAGCTGCCGCGCCGCCGAAACCGCTGCTGGGAGTTACGTTTTGTGTTGAAGGGCGATATGCCCAACCTTCGTTGCCGCCAGAAGGCCCAACTACAGCCGTAGCGCTGTTAGTGCCGAGTTCGACAGCTAAGCGGGAGTTATTGCCTTCTAGTTGAGATGTATCGCTATTTGCATAGCCGCGATACAGCCGGAACATCCGGGTAAAACCAACTGTTTTTTGACCGCGTTGCGTGTTAAAGCCCCGGTAGTAAGGGACGATACTCTCGCCGAAGTTTTCTTGATACTCTACTGAATCGATGTAAGAATCAACATCAGCGTCGTACCCTTGTGTTTGGTACAAATCTAAGTGATAAACTACTTCCGATTCGTCGTAGGGAGCGCGACCTAGCAAGTGTTTGTAGTTTAGTTCGATCGTCCGAGTTTGGAAGCTGCTGTAGAAAAACTTGGTTTTGTACAGTTCCGATTTTGCCACGGCGCGCACAAATTCTCGCACCGTCAAACTGCCGTCTCGCAGGAGAGATTCCGCACTTTTCAGGCGATCGGATTTCATCAAATAGTCGTTGCCCAGTACCTGACGGTAAACTGCACGAATCACCATTTCAACGTCGTCTTTGGTGTAGTTCGGGCGTAATTCTACTTTTGGCGCATCGCTCAATGCGGATGTTCCCAGTCTGGACGCTGCTGTCGTAATCGCCACCAGATTTTCTCCTAAATTAATAACAAAAATTTAAAGCTTGGTTGCACTGGAAATTTTTAGGACTAAGGCAAATATGTCTGAAAGTAGGGTGCGCAGTGCGCACCTTACTCATACACATTAATTAGTCCTAATTTGTTAAAGACGTTTCAAAAAAAACGTCTTTACAAACTTTAAGCTGTGGTAATACTTACCACTTTGCCGCCACGTTTGTTGATTTGCTGCAAGCGACTCGAAAGTTGCTCGTAAGGCACGAGATATTCGGTAGTAGTGCGCCGCACTTGGGGCGAAAACTTAGCCGAACCTTGCATTGCGGTGACTCGGTAAACTTGGTCGCGAGAGCCGCCATTCGTGCCGGCGAGGGCTTTCCCGGTGGAGGGGGTGGAAATGGGCGAAGCCGTATTTCTGGCCACTTCCCAGGTTAGGCGCGCTTGCTTTTGGTTTTGGGCGCGATCGCTGTTGGCATAGCCCCGGTACAATTGAAACATTCGGTTAAAACCGACGGTTTTTTGACCTCTTTGAGTCGCGAAACCGCGATAGTAAGGCACTACGCTCTCGCCAAAATTCTCTTGATACTCTACTGAGTCAATGTAAGAATTGATTTCAGCTTCGTAGCCTTCTGCATTGTACAAATCAACGTGGAAAGCAATTTCCGACTCGTCGTAAGGAGCGCGGCCTAACAGATGCTTGTAATTAAGCTCGATTAACCGCGTTTGCGAGTTGGGGTAAAAAAACTTTTTCCGATAAGTTTCGGAATGTGCAATTGACCGCACAAAATCTTTAACTGAAATCTGTCCTTGCACCAGTAAAGATTCGGCACTGGTGAGTCGTTCGCTCGACATTAAATACTCATTGCCGAAAACTTGGCTGTAAGCGGCGCGAATTACTGCTTTCGCATCATCTTGCGTCCAATGAGGGCGCAGTTCTACTGATCCGGCTTCTTCAAATGCTTTTATTCCCAACCGTTCTGCTGCACTTAATCCCGCCATTTTCGCTTCTCCCTTTTTTGCTTTAAAAACTGAAAAGTTCTAAAAAAAGTATTTGGAAAACTCGGCTAAGATCGCAGATGCCCGGAATTCTAAACAACCGCTAACACTCAAGCTAACAGCAGCTTACAATTCCGGGCATCACGCAAATCTAGCTTAGAGCGTTGACTGCGTAGTCGAGGTAGGAATTAGCTTCAGTTGCAGCGTCGCCACTCAAACCGTGGTTGGCTTTGATGTACTTGAGAGCTTCAACGTACCAGCTAGGAGACAATTCAAATGTGCGGTTGATTTCGTCAACGCCTGCAATCAGGTACTCGTCCATAGGACCGGTGCCGCCTGCAACTAAGCAGTAGGTTACCATCCGCAGGTAGTAGCCGATGTCGCGAGAGCATTTGGCTTTGCCGGTTGCAGTGGACGCGTAGTTCGGTCCTTGCATTTGTTGGGTGTACGGGAATTTGTTGTACACAGCTTGAGCTGCACCGTCAATCAATTGCTGAGACTTGGCGGTCAACGACTTGGCTGCTTCCAAACCTGCTGCTGCTTGGCGGAAACGGCCGAAGGCGACTTGCAATTCAGTGCTGCTCAAGAAACGGCCTTGAGAATCGGCTGCGGTTACTGCTTCGGTCAAAGGGGTTTTCATTGTTCTGGTCTCTCCCTAATGTTTTGTTGTGTTTGTACCAAAATGAAAGTTTGCAAAAATGCGATCGCTCGCTTCTTTACACCAAGAAATGCTGGGCTATTTTTAGCCGACTGCATTAGCAGCGCGGTCGAAGTAGCTGCCGATTTCAGACATCAGCGAGCTGCAATCACCACGGGTAATGCCGTTGGGGTCGTTAGCAAGAGCGATCGCTGCTTCCTTCATTTTTTGCACACCGGCTGCAACCGAGCCACCGGGAACTCCCAGAGCTTGGTAGGTTTCGCGGAGACCGTTCAAGCAACGGTCGTCCAAAACGCTGGCGTCGCCTGCAAATGTGGCATAGGTTACGTAGCGCAAGATGATTTCCATGTCGCGCAAGCAAGCTGCCATGCGGCGGTTGGTGTAAGCATTGCCACCAGGAGCGATCAGTTGAGGCTGTTCGGCGAACAAGGTGCGAGCTGCGTTGGCAACGATCGTGGATGCGTTGCTGGTGATGCGGTTTACTGCATCAATCCGCTTGTTAGCCTCGGAAACCATGCTGCTGAGAGCATCTAGTTGACCCGCTGCGAGGAATTCGCCGCGAGCGTCAGATTGGGAAACCACTTTTGTAAATGCGTCAAACATGAAAGAACTCTCCTACTTTGAGTTAATTGAGTTTGGTTGCGGTATAAAACCGTTAAGTTAAATTTGTTCAGGCCGCGAGTGCCTGTAAGGGTTGAAATTTGATGCCAGCTAATCTGCTGCTCCGATCGATCTCTCCCTTTCCGCTACCTGCACTATTGTGACACTGTAACGGACATTTAAGAAACCTTAGAAAATTTTACACCTTTTATGAGATTCGACAAACCTTGTTAATCAGTGTTTTCGTTAACTTTCGCCTGTCGTTTCAACCCTCTGATAACTTTATACAATGCTCGTCCGCGTTTGTTTATTACAATTTATTACAGAAACTTATCTCTGTTAGAAGGTAAATCGATATGTGGCTAGTGGGAGCAAATCTACTCCCTGCGGTAGATGCGAGCGCACACCCTGAAACCGTAGCTCTGCCTCGATCGCCCGTAATGTCGCGGTGGGTAGCCCCAAAATTTCCCCAGGGGTGATCGCCCCTGTTTCCTGATTCCTGGGTAAACTGAAAATTTTAAGAAAAGTAAACAAAATTAAAGTTTTGCTAAAAGAAGGCAGGGGAATAGGGAAAACAGCACAAATTCTGCCCGATGCAGGATGCCGAGAGAATTCGATGTTGGTAAAATCCCAAAGATTGTCGGCCCGATCGCCACCGCCTCAGTTTTTGCCCGAAATATCAGCATTTAGCGAGAAGACTCAGCCGTTGGGCATTGAGTAAAAGCCGAAGAAATTGCTAATTTTTAGTAGTAAAGTGGATAAGTGCTGTCAGCGGTAGGTCTACAAACGGCGCGATCGAGCCGCCAGACGCAGTGAAGTTAAAAGCTTCCTGCTCTCTTGGCATCGAACCGGGGCCCAATACGAGTCTCAAGTTAAGCAATTTTTGATGCAAAACTAAAAACTCTCTCACTGCCATCAGCCACATCCATCGGCGGTAGCTTGTTCGGCCGCAGTCCCCTAATTGCCCTATGCTCGATCGTAATTTATGTCTTCAAATTCTCCCTATTCTTGGCACACCGTAGCAATTGACACAACCCTCCAGCAGCTAAGCAGCAACAAAGACGCTGGCTTGAGCAGCCAACAGGTGTCAGAACGCTTGCAGCAATACGGCCCCAACGAACTCGAAGAAACCGGAGGTCGCAGTTCTTGGTCGATTTTTGTCGATCAGTTCACCAACATCATGTTGCTGATGCTGATGGGTGTGGCCGTGATTTCTGGATTCTTGGATATCAAATCGAATACTTTTCCCAAAGATGCGATCGCCATTTTTGCGATCGTAGTGCTCAACGGCATCCTCGGCTATTTCCAAGAGCAAAGTGCTGAAAAAGCCCTCGCAGCCCTCAAAAACCTCTCTTCTCCCCTAGTCAGAGTCCTACGGGACGGCAAAACTTCGGAAATAGCAGCCAAGGAACTCGTACCCGGAGACGTGATGCTGTTAGAGGCTGGGGTGAAAATAGCCGCAGACGGACGGCTGATCGAATCGAACAACTTGCAAGTCAGAGAATCTGCTTTGACGGGAGAAGCGATCGCAGCTACCAAGCAAGCTAATTTAGAACTTCCTGAAGATGCTCCCTTGGGCGATCGACTCAACCTGATTTTTCAGGGCACCGAAGTGGTTCAGGGACGCGCTAAGGCGATCGTCACCAACACCGCAATGCAAACTGAAATTGGCAAAATTGCCGCCATGCTTCAGTCAGTAGAAACCGAACCGACTCCCCTGCAACAGCGGATGGGCCAGTTGGGAAATGTTCTAGTCTCCGGTGCCCTCGGCTTAGTCGCAGTCGTCGTCATCGGCGGCATGATCACCTTCAAAAACGGCGGCATCGGGTTCGATACCAGCAGATTTGAAGAACTGTTAGAAGTTTCTCTCAGCATGGCAGTTGCTGTGGTTCCCGAAGGACTCGCAGCAGTCGTGACAGTCACTCTGGCACTCGGAACTAGGCGGATGGTGAAGCGAAACGCCCTAATTCGCAAACTTCCTGCTGTAGAAACTTTGGGTTCGGTAACAACCATTTGTTCCGACAAAACAGGTACTCTGACCCAAAATAAAATGGTAGTGCAGCTAGTGTCTACGGGCGACTGTACTGTCGCCGTCGGAGGCGACGGCTATGCCCCGATCGGAGATTTTACCGATCGCCATACCTCAGCCCAAATTACTAATTTAGAGGAATATCCAGAACTCGAATCTTTATTAATTGCCTGTGCAGTTTGCAACGACGCAATATTGCAGCAAGAACAGCAAGAATGGAAGATTTTGGGCGACCCCACGGAGGGAGCTCTGCTTTCTTTAGCGGGAAAAGCAGGCATTTATAAGGAACAACAGTCTCAATTGCTGCAACGCACGGCAGAGTTTCCTTTTTCTTCCGAACGCAAGCGGATGAGTGTGATTTGCGAAGTGCCGGGACATTCGGGACATTCGGGATTTCCCTCGGACAAAGGACAGCAGCAGAATTATTTGATGCTGACCAAAGGTTCTCCCGAGTTGACTTTGGAGCGCTGCCAAGGGATTATAGTTGGCGATCGAGTACAACCTTTAACTCAGGAAATGCGCGATCGCATCCTCGGCGAAAACAACAACATGGCAAGCGGGGGTTTGCGAGTCTTGGGGTTTGCATACAAAATCTGGGAAAACGTGCCGCCCTCCGGTTCCGAGGAAACCAGCGAACAAGAGATGGTGTGGCTGGGACTCGTCAGTATGCTGGATGCGCCGCGCCCGGAAGTGCGCGAAGCCGTGGTGAAATGCCGCGATGCAGGGATTCGGGTGGTGATGATTACAGGAGACCACCAGTTGACGGCACAGGCGATCGCCTATGATTTAGGTATTGCTTCCTTGGGCGATCGAGTTCTCACCGGTCAAGAATTAGAAAAGCTCAGCCAAGAAGACCTCAAACTGCAAGTCAAACAGGTTAGCGTTTACGCCCGCGTCTCCCCCGAACACAAGTTGCGCATTGTCCAAGCTTTGCAAAGTTTAGGCGAATTTGTCGCAATGACCGGCGACGGCGTTAACGATGCGCCCGCCTTAAAACAAGCCGATATCGGCATTGCAATGGGGATTACCGGCACCGATGTCAGCAAAGAAGCTAGCGATATGGTGCTCCTCGACGACAACTTTGCAACTATTGTCGCCGCCGCCGAAGAAGGGCGAGTGGTTTACACCAACATTCGCCGCTTTATTAAGTACATTTTGGGGAGCAACATCGGCGAAGTTTTGACAATTGCGGCTGCACCTTTAATGGGTTTGGGAGGAGTCCCGCTAACCCCGCTACAAATTTTGTGGATGAACTTAGTCACAGATGGCGTTCCCGCTTTGGCTTTGGCCGTGGAACCTGCCGAACCGAATGTGATGAAAAAGCCTCCTTTCAGTCCGCGAGAAAGTATTTTTGCGCGGGGTTTGGGTTCTTACATGGTGCGGATTGGGATTATTTTTGCAATTTTGACGATCGCCATGATGTCCTGGGCTTACGGATATACCACAAACCCCAACCATCCCGGAGATCCAGAAGCTTGGAAAACAATGGTATTTACGACTCTTTGTTTGGCGCAAATGGGTCACGCGATCGCAATTCGGTCTAACACTCAGCTAACTATCGAGTTAGACCCCCGCACTAATGTTTTTGTTTGGGGTGCTGTGATTGTTACCACGGCTTTGCAATTGATGCTGATTTATGTTCCGCCACTGAGAGCATTTTTTGGAACTCACTACTTGACGCCTTTTGAATTGATGATTTGCTTCGGATTCAGCGCCCTGATGTTTGTCTGGATCGAAATGGAAAAACTGTTCGTGCGCTTGTACAAAGCTAGAAAATAGTGTTAACGGCTGACGGATAATGAGCGCTGTTTCATTATTCGTTAGACCGATCGCACTTGGCAAGATTTTCAACTTTATAATGTCATTTCGAGCGCAACGATCCTCAAAAACCGCAATCGCAGAGCTCGACGCTACCAACAGGTAAGGTGCTCTTCGGCGCACCCTACGATAACGGTATTACCAATAACCAATAACTAATAACTAATAACCAATAACCAATAACCAATAACTAATAACTAATAACCAATAACCAATAACCAATAACCAATAACCAATAACTAATATTATGTATTTGAAAACACTGCACCTACGGCAGTTTCGGAACTACTTAGATCAAAAGGTAGCGTTTGACGCTCCCAAAACAATTTTAGTAGGAAATAACGCCCAAGGAAAATCTAACTTGTTAGAAGCAGTAGAGTTGCTTTCGACATTAAAAAGCCACAGAGTATCGCGCGATCGCGATTTAATTCTCGAATCAAAGCCGATCGCCCAAATAGATGCTACACTCGAACGTCAAACCGGAGCGATCGACTTATCTTTAACACTGCGCTCCCAGGCGCGCCGCACCCTGAAGCTCAACGGCGAACCGCTGCGTCGCCATTTAGACTTCTTGAGCGTCCTCAATGTAGTACAATTTTCCTGTTTGGATTTGGACTTAGTGCGCGGCGGCCCCGAAGGTAGACGCAATTGGATCGATCGGCTAGTCATCCAATTAGAGCCGATTTACGCTCATATTTTGCAGCAGTACAACCAAATTTTGCGCCAGCGAAACGCTCTGTTGAAACGTTCTAAAGAAGTTAGGAAAGCCGAATTTTCCCAAAGCTTTGACAAAATGCGATTTATCGGATCTGAAACTCCCGAAGACCAAAATATCGCAGAATTCCCAATGCCCAATGCCCAATGCCCAATCCCCAAATTCCAAATTCCAGTTCAGAATTAGCCTTGTGGGATGCGCAGTTGGCGACAGCGGGGGCTCGCGTGATCCGCAGGCGCGATCGCATTTTGGAGCGTTTGATGCCTTTAGCTCGCAATTGGCACGGTTCAATTAGCGGTTCTACAGAAGTTTTAGATGTCAAATACGATGCTAATATTGAAGTAAGCTCGGAATTAATCGGTCAAGACAATCTCGAAGGAGTGCGGCAAGCATTTTTAGATAAAATTCAACAAAGGGCGATCGCAGAACAGTTTCAAGGAACCACCTTAGTCGGCCCCCACCGCGACGACATTACATTTACAATTAACAACACTCCAGCGCGTCAATACGCTTCCCAAGGCCAGCAGCGAACCCTCGTATTAGCATTAAAACTAGCCGAATTGCAGCTTATTGAAGAAGTCGTCGGCGAAGCACCGTTACTATTGCTGGATGACGTACTTGCAGAACTCGATTTAAGCCGCCAAAATCAACTTTTAGAAACAATTCAAGAACGATTTCAAACTCTAATTACAACGACTCACCTAGGTGCTTTTGACAGTCAGTGGCTGCGACAAACCCAAATTCTCTCCGTGGCTTCGGGAAAAATCAATCAAGTTTAGATTTGAATGTTGATATTAATAAATTATATTGTGTCCGCTTACTTAGTCCTCATAAAAACAGTTTGTAGTGAGGACTTTAGTCCTCATCCGTCTGAGGACTCAAGTCCTCACTACAAACTGTT
>JAYUGZ010000649.1:0-3687 GCA_043767465.1 Cyanobacteriota bacterium | reverse complement strand
TGGCGATCGTTTGCTGCGTTCTCGGTTTGATTCAGTACCTGTTGCTGCAAAGCGGAAAGTGCGCTGGCACCCGAGGAATGACCGGAGAAGAATTATATAAAGCAACGCTGCAAGCTAGATGTTTTGTCGGCGGTTCTCTGGTATTCAGTCCCGAAGTCAAATTCATCCGTTTGCCGGGAACTTTTGTCGCGCCTTGGCAGTGGGCGTGGTTTTTAATCTCTAATGCTTTTTTAACATTTGCCTGTGCCTTTTGCGACCCTTCATTCTGGTGGCGAGTTATTGGTTTACTTGGCATGGCATTAGTATTTGCCAATGCAGTTATTTCTGGTCAAAGAGCTGCTTTAGTTCTGGTTCCAGTTGCCACGGCAATCCTGCTAATTCTCACAGGTCAATTAGTTAATTTAAAACGATTTATTCCCATCGGTGCAGGACTGGGGATTCTGCTGTTTGTCGGTGCGGCAATTAACCCGGGAATTGTCGAGCAGCGGTGGGATAGTTTTGTTAACCGCTGGAATGCTGCACCGCCCCAGCAGTTTTTTTTAAATCAGTTGGAGCAGAGCAACAATTTTATCATTGGCAAACCTCTGGGTAGAGGTGTGGGACGAGCTACTAATTCAACGCGGATATTTGGTGTCACGCAGCTAATTGAAACTTTCCATCCTAAGTTGATCTACGAACTAGGTTATCCGGGAATGATTGCTTTTCAAATCATGCTTTTACACTTAGCTTTTTTAACTTTTAGAGCGTACCGTTCTGTGAAGGACAAAAGTTTGCGGAGTTACGGAGCTAGTTTTTGGGTGTTTGTGGGATTTATTACGATCAATCCTCAATACTATCCGCTGGATGTAGATCCAGTATCTGTTTATTACTGGGTTTTGGCTGGAGCGATTTTAAAGTTGCCCAAAATTGACAAACAGGTGCAGGATGAAAAACACGAGGAACTTGAGCCAAATGATTTGCAAGTTCACCAGCAATTAAAGGAGAAAAAAATTATTGCAGCGGCTCCTATTTGACGGTTTTCGATGCAAAATATCAAATCCAGTGGCAGGGGAATTAATATTATCCACAGTCAGGACACGGCCGTGCCGTGTCCCTACAATTAATTAATCGGGCGATAGTTACATCTCTCGCGATCGCGGGCGACTCCTCGCCTGTGCTACGATTTTTTTGGGGTAGGGAAACGGCACGGTGGAGTGTCCTCCTCCGTTGCTTTTTGTATCCAGGACTGTATGAATCTACCCCTAACTTTACTGCGGTTGCCAAACCGGGTTGCTAGCATTTAAATCCTTGTCGTTTGTCAATTTAGTCAATCCCGAACCGTCGCGATTAATTACATACAAATTGCTTTTGTCGCCTTTGATTTCAGTGAAACTAAAAGCAATCTTTTGACTGTCAGAAGACCAAGGTAATTCATAAATTCTAGACAGTTCTAGCTTAGAAGCTAGCTGAGTTAGCTTGGAACCGTAAGCGTTTATGGTGTAAAGTTTTTGATTGTTAGATTCTCCAGCGGCGAAGGCAATAAGTTTGCCGTCTGGCGACCAGGAAAGTGCATTGTAGTTTCTAGGTTTTTGGGTGAGGTTCTGGGTGGTTCCCCGGTTAATGTCGATCGCATAAATATCCTGCTTTTCCCCGAGCAAATCGCCCGGTTTCCCCTGATAGTAAGCAATCCGGCTGCTGTCGGGCGACCAAAACAGCTTGACGCTGTAAACCTTATTTTGCGGGTTATTCGTCAAATTTTTGAGGTTGGTTCCGTCAGCATTAATTGTGTAAATTTGCTGTTTGGGATAGGTACCGGAGAAAAAAGCGATTTTTGTGCGATCGGGAGACCAAACAAGGTCGCTTCCGCCGGATGTATATTCGCCGGGATTTTTAGTTAGTTTGGTTATTCCCGAACCATCAGTATTCATTTTGTAAATATTTTTATCCTTGACAAATGCTACCTGCTGGCCGTCAGGAGCCAGATAGAATGTCGAGGCAATTTCGGTTTTAGCTGGCTCTCCTCCTACTTCCAAATTCCGAACTAATTTAGTTCCTTTAATGCCAGAAATATCGCTTGTATAAAGTGATTGACTACCGGAACCATCAGAGGTATAACCATCGCAAGAACGGGCAAAAACAAATTTCTGGCTGTTGGAAAACCAAGCTATTTCAAAAGTAGCTGCTTTGCAAAACTCCCCAGCAAACTGTTTAGTTAACCCGGAACCGTCAGCCTTGACTGTATAGATGTCCTTGTCTCGACTAACAAAAGCCAACTGCTGGCCGTTGGGCGACCAAGCGAAGGTATAGCTAACATCTATATTTGGGGTGAGTTCCCGGCGAGCCGCACCGTTAGCATTGATGGTAAATAAACTGCTCCTGGCCTCGCCCCCTTCCCTCTGGGGAGCCAAAAACGCCAGTATGCTTGGTTTTTGGGCTGCGGTTGTCGGACGAGACTGAAGGCCAAAAAATAAGGTGATTGAGAGTGTTAGGGAGATCAGGGCGATCGAGCTAAGTCGCAATAATTTATTCAAACGCATTTTGTTAGTTGATCCTCTTGACAATGGAAAGTGGAAAGCAAAAAAGACAGCTCGAATTTTCGCTATGAACTATGAACTATGAACTATTAACTGTCAACTGTCAACTGTCAACTGTCAACTGTTTAAAGTGTTTGTCGATCGATATGTCGTGACAGCCTCAAACTCTGTTTAATTCTACCAATAATTAGCTCAAACATTTTTTTTCGGGACGGATTCTTGCTGCTGGGCGGCATCCCTAACTCGCAACACATCAAATTCAAGTCAGTTGCACTCATAGCCAATAATTTTTGACTCACCTCTTCTTCATTACCATTCTTAGCTTGTAAACGCAGTTCTTCATAAACTTCGAGAACATTTACTACCGATAAATTAGCAGGTATATTAAGATTAGCAACAGTAGCTGATTCAGGAGTTTTTGATCGAGCAGAAAGCACTCCCCGCTTGACTTGAGTCTCAATCCTGCTTAATTTTTTAGAAACCTCGCGCAAGATTTCCTTAAGTTCGCCAATTTCATCAACTAACCCCGCGCTTTCTTGCTCAGCAGCAGCCAAAATATCTTTTCTAATCATTTATTTAGATACTCCTCACACTCACGCCACAGTTGTTCAAACTCTCTAACTAATTCTCGCGGCAGTTCTCCCTCATTAATTGCTCGTTTTAGACCGACGCTTTCCCTAATTGTCGATTCTAAAAATCTAACTTCTATGTTATTATCTTTTGATATCTCTGCGCAAAGTCTCTTGACTTCTCTCATGTAAAATTGAACTTCATTTGTCAGTAATCCTCCATAGATTTTAGCTTTATTCATGAAGACTGCAATCTTGGGAAACGGGTAAGGTTCAATCCGCTTTTGGAGCGAGTTTAAAACTAAACTCAATCCTCTAGAACCAAAGTAGTCTGGGTTGACGGGAATTAATATTAAGTCGCAGCATGAGAGTACGCTGTAGGTAAGGAGACTGAAGGAAGGCGAACAGTCAAAAAGCATCAAGTCGTATTTTGGGAGATTGGCAGAGTTGGTAATTTTGCCGATGAATTGACGGATAAAGTCTTTAACATTTTTTCCCTCAAATCCATCTAAGTCTAACCAATACAATTCTTCGACTGAAGGGACAAAATGCAACTGTTCGTCAATCTGATAAATGGTGTCGAAACCAACGGGAAATTTAAAGTT
>JAYUGZ010000648.1:0-1396 GCA_043767465.1 Cyanobacteriota bacterium | reverse complement strand
ACTAACAAATAACAAATAACAAATAACAAATAACAAATAACAAATAACAAATAACAAATAACCACTGTCAACTGCCAACTGCCCAATGACCAACTGATTAAAATGTTAAACATACCGCTCATCGGTTTAAAAGCAGACCAGTTTCGCCACCCGCTAGACTTGGAAGCCACCAATACACTCAAACAACTGCCCGGACTAGATTTGATGGTGCGGCAGTTGCTGGGACAACTTGGCGAACAATTTTTCATGCTCGAAAATCTGGCTTCTAGCGTCCAAGTCGGCGAAAATCAATTACCGCACCTGCATCAATTGCTGGTGGATGCCTGCACAACTCTGGACTTAGAAGTGCCGCAGCTTTATGTCCGCCAGCATCCGATGCCCAATGCTTACACGTTTGCGATGCGCGGAAAACAGCCTTTTGTGGTGATGCACACTTCGCTGATTGACTTGCTCACAGATGAGGAAGTTAAAGCCGTAATTGGTCACGAGTTGGGGCATTTGAAGTGCGAGCACGGAGTTTACCTAACTCTGGCTAATTTAATTGTGTTGGCCGCCGGTCAAATTTCGCCTGTGGGAACCATACTCGCCCAAGGTTTGCAGGCGCAAATGTTGGAGTGGCTGCGGTGTGCCGAATTTACGTGCGATCGCGCCGCCTTACTCGCCACCCAGAACCCCAGAGTGGTAGCATCAGTGTTGATGAAACTGGCCGGAGGTTCGCCGACGTTAGCACCGAAACTGAATCTCGATGCGTTTTTGACCCAGGCGCGGGCCTACGACGACCTCAGCAGCACGGAACTTGGGGAAATGCTCAAACAAGCTCAAACGGCTCAGTTATCCCATCCTGTACCAGTATTGCGCGCCAGAGAGATCGATCGCTGGGCAAGTTCAAAAAATTATGAATCTTTGCTTGCAGGAAATCGATCGGTGTGTTATGATGGTGAAACGAACAAAAAGGGCGGGTGGCGAAATTGGTAGACGCATCAGACTCAAAATCTGACACCGAAAGGTATGAGAGTTCGATTCTCTCTTCGCCCACTACTATAAAAGCTTAATAAATCTAGGGTTCCAGATGATAAGTCTGGAACCCTAATTTATATAGGGCATTGGGCATTGGGCATTGGGCATTGGGCATTGGGCATTGGGCATTGGGCATTGGGCATTGGTCAGTTGTTATTTGTTATTTGTTATTTGTTGGTTATCATCGCCAATAACTAATAACTAGTAACTAATAACTAATAACCAATAACTAATAACTAATTATCTTTTTCCTGCTCAATTTCGGCTTGAAGCTTGGCTAATTCTTCGGGAGTGAGTTCATCCAGCCGCTTCTGCAAAACAGCTTCTTTGTACTCTTGCAGTTGCTGGCTGTAGGTCATACTTTGAGTAAGTGCCCGGA
>JAYUGZ010000647.1:0-9167 GCA_043767465.1 Cyanobacteriota bacterium | reverse complement strand
AGAGCTTTGTCATAGTCTAGGTTTTTGATACTAGCGTCCAATTCCGGGATGACAATCACATCTCCCGAGGCCAAAGGAAAATCGAACAAATCGTTAGCTTTTGCTAGGGGACTGTAGAGGTCGATGGGTTCCTCCACCGACGAGCCGTCTACCAGTGTCCGCCGCACTCGTACCGCTCGTAAATCGGCTTTGGCGGTGACTCCGCCCGCAACCACCAAAGCAGCGGAAATTCGACCAGAACCCGCCCCAAGCGTGTAAAAACCGGGTTTGCTGACTTCTCCGGTGACAGTGATTTGGACGGGGACAGCGGCAGCGGCTAGGCTGTATCTGGATGCTAAATCTTGATCGGATTTGCGATCGGGCGTAACCTGTTTATACGGTACAACGATCGCATCTCCATCTTCCAAACGCAAATCCGGCGGAGCAATACCAGTTTGCAGCGGCGTCAAAATATCCACAACTTGCTCGGCGACAGCACCACCCGGCAAAGTCCGCCGCACCCGCACCGCCCGTAGTTGGGCCGTCGGAGTAGTCCCAGCAGCAGCAGCCAGAGCCGCCGGAAGCTGTGGGGTTTGCAGCGGATAAAAACCCGGTCTCGCCACTTCCCCCGTCACCGTCACCACTACCGGGCGCTGAACCAGCAAAGCAGCCGAGACTTGAGGATTTTTGATAAATTGGGCAAAGCGCTCGCGGAGGCGCTGCTGTGATTCTTCGACGGTGAGGCCACGCACATTTACCGTTCCGATTAGCGGCAGTACAATTACCCCTTCAGGGCTGATTGCACCTGTAAAATTTAACTCTGGGAAGCGCTGAACTTGAATAGAAATCTGGTCTCCCGGGCCCAGGCGGTAGGGCCGATTCCGAAAAGCTGGGTTAATTTCCCGGTTGAAGTTGGCGGGCGGCGGTGGCGGTATGCGCAGTGGGGGTGGCGCTACGAGCCGCTCAGAACTAGGAACAAAAGGTTGAGAAGAGGCAGTTTCCGAAAAAACCTTGCCGTTAAAGCCCCAGAATACAGCAGTAAAACATAGAGTCCAAGCAGTTGAATACAAACCGGCTAAGGAAAAAGCGACGCGATTTCTAATTATGAATTTTTCCCGGTTTTGGAACCTATAAAAAAGGGTAATATTTTGAATAATTCGCTGAGTTTTAATTGTCATTTCCGCCACCCTTCACTTTAATTTTATACTCTTCATACTCTCCCGCCGGACACGGCAATGCCGTTTCCCTACAGATGAGATTCTCTAATTTCTCTGTAGCAATATTTTTCATAATTGGTATTATAGCAACCGCCACATCGGTGAGGACATAAATAACTTCATGAATAGAGCCGATACCCTTACGGAATCAATGGTTTGATTCGGGTTATGCAACTGTCAACTTTCCACTGTCGAGCGGTCAACTGCTATACCTCTTGATTCTTCTAGCCCGCGGAGGCGGTCTTTGTTTGTATAGAAGCAATTTCAATCGCCCTCTTGGTACCTCTCATTAAAATGCTCTCAACATTCAACTGTACCGCACACAAATTTGTTAAAAACTCTCAATTAAGAAAATTTCTGCCATTAATTGAGCCTGAACAGTTTGGCCGAGAGATTCCAACAGCGGTTCAACTCTCTTAATGTCGCCCCCGGGTTGAATTGGAACAATGATACTGACAGCAACCCAAGAGGCGCGGCGGTTCGACAGCCTAGCAATGCTGTCTTCCCAAAACCAGCGGCTGGTTGCTGGAGAACCCCCGTTAGGCCAAGCGTACCACTGCATGACAGCAAAAGTTTGTTGGGGAGTCCAGCTTCGGAAAAACCGCGCCTCGACGGTAGGCGATGGCTTGTCGGATGTTGGCGCTAATTTAACTGTAAACCTCAACGTGCGATGAGAATCTGTTTGCCACCGGTGAAATCCATCGATATCTAGCCATTCTACTTGCGGCTGGTTTTTGGGGGCATTTTGAGGCATCAGCAATAAAATGGCTATTGTTTGATGATTTTTAATTTCTTCAAATAACCACCTGTGACCGCCAATTTGGACTTTATTCTGGACACGGATCACCTGCCAGCCGGGAAGTGTCATCCCATATTCACGCAAACTTCTCAATTGCTTGAGATTTGCAACTGCTGGCGGGTTTGTCCAAGGCCACCTTCCCGTCGCGTAGCCGGGAATTGCTACTACTCCAACCAGTACCAGCAAAAACACCAGTACCACAATTTTAGATAATTTGTACTGCCGCAGTAGTTTCCGTGCTGAAATCATTTGTTTCATTAATTGCCAGAGTGGCTTGGGAGATACTTTTCCATCCCGTTGAGGAGAAGTACCAACAAGCCTAGTATACAAGCAGAATACAAGTCTCCGCCCCATCCGGCGTGCAGCCAATGAAACAGCGTCTCTCTTTCGGTTCCGTGAAAGTAAGTTAGCAAAGTGTTGCGGACAATGTTGGAACTGATACTAATGATAGATGCAGTGACTAAAAACAAAATGCTTCTTTTGCGGGAACTCCAAACTCCCGTCCAATCCAGCAGAATTAAGCTGACGTAAAGACTGGTAAACAGCATTTTTAAGCCTGCACAGTGGGGCGCAACTTCGACAATACGATCGTTTACGTACAGATATATTTCTTCGACTCTCACGTTCAAACCCACCTTAATTAATATCAATCCTGATGCTTCAGCAATGAAGTGCTGCAACGGTAAGGCGTAGGGCTCTATCAGGTAAGGGATGTGATTGGGCGATGCCAGAAATACGAATAAAAGCGGCATTCCCTGCAATTTTAAGCCGGGGATTCCTTTTAAACACAAGCAAATTCCAGCCAGTATTACTCCCAGGGATAAATTCACTAAATCGCTCAGACGACTTAGATAAAAAAGTGTCGCTAGTACCAGGAAAAAGCTTCCCAAGGGATGTGGCGAGTTGGGCAAGCGCAGCCAGCTATTTCGGTTTGTCCAAGCAATATAAGCTGCGTAGGGCAAACCAATTATTCCGTGGCTGAAATATTCGTGTTCGATGCTGATGTTTTTGTTGAACCATCCGTCGTACCAGTGTACGAGCAGGGGGGCGTACAGCAGCACTAGGAGTACCGTGATACCTTCCCCCAGGAGGTATCGCTTGAGAACAATGCGAATTCTGCGCTGGATGTGCATGGTTTGAGAAGTTTTGAGATTGCCGCGCCTGGGCGAACAACGCGAAAGCGGTTTTGAACTGTGAGTTAAAGATTTGCTGATTCCAACTCAAACGCTTTGAAAACTGCACCCTACTGCTTGAAACACTTTTAGCATAACTTTTATGAACACTTAAGTAAATCCACTTAATTAATGGTGTGATACTGATCGCGCTCAAGCTTGCTGTGTGTGTCTTTTGTTACCTTGACCGAAGCCTTTCATGCCGAGTTCGATTTTTCGACTGCCATTTCTTTTGTTGCTTCTACTTAGCAATTCAACGATCGCGCGATCGCCCGTACAACCTGCTCGATCTGAGTATTGCTCAATCCAGGATACATTGGCAATGATAAAATCTGTTCGCACAGGGTTTCTGTGTGGGGGAAGTCGCCCCGATTGCCTAAGTTTTGGTAGGCGGGTTGCAGGTGGCAAGGTACGGGGTAGTGGATGCCTGTTTGAATGCCTTCTTGGGCGAGTTTTTCCTGAAGAAGGTTGCGGGCGATCCTCTTCGTTGGCGCAGCCCCCGTAGGGGCGGGCTTTCCGTTTGATCGCTTTCCGTTTGATCGCTTCGCTAACGCTAACGCTAACGGGCTTTTCTCGGTAATTTGGATGACGTAGAGGTGATAAATGTGACCGCTGCCGCTGTGATTGGCGATCGGTATAATGCCTTGGTGTTTCAGGGGTTCTAGTAAAGTATTGTAGTGTTGAGCGGCTAATGTGCGATCGCGATTCCATTTTTCTAAGTAAGGCAATTTCACATTCAGCACAGCGGCTTGCAAATTGTCGAGGCGGCTGTTGGTACCGATTTCTGTGTGCAAATATTTGCTGGGTGCTCCGTAATTGCGGAGAGTTCGCATTTTTTGTGCGAGCTCTGCATCGTTAGTAATCAACATCCCGCCGTCGCCAAAACAGCCGAGGTTTTTGCTGGGATCAAAGCTGAATGCTGCTGCTTTCCCAATGGAACCTGCACGGTATCCTTCTCTTTCCGCTAAATGCGCTTGGGCGGCATCTTCAAATATGATTAAATTGTGGCGGTTCGCAAATTCTAAAAGCTGCCCGGGCGATACCATTTGACCGTAGAGATGTACGGGAATAATTGCTTTAGTTTTCGAGGTAATTGCTGTGGCGGCTGCTGTCAGGTCAATCAGGGCAGTTTCCGGGTCACAATCTACAAGAATAGGTACTGCTTTGGCTTGGATGACGGCGATTAGGGTGGCGATAAAAGTGTTGGCTGGGAGGATGATTTCGTCGCCCTGATTGATGCCGCAAGCTTGGAGTCCCAGAGCGATCGCATCTGTCCCACAAGCCACACCTACGCCGTATTGTACTCCAGAAGCTGCGGCAAATGCTGTTTCAAATTCGGCTAGTGCTTCACCTAAAATAAAGTCTCCTTGCTCGATAATTTTGCCAATTACTTCTGTGATTTGGGATTGAATTGGTTGGTGTTGCAGGGAGAGGTTGACAAAGGGAATTTTTTGTGGGTAGAAACTCATAAATAATCTGGCTAGCAATTATTTATATTAACATTAAATTTCCCCGATGTAGGATTCGCAATGAGCAGATTGCTCTGATCATCAACTTCGCTTATAATTATGAAAGATCTTTTTTTTAACCGCAGAGAACACAGAACACACAGGAATTAAGAGAGAAAGTCGATCGCACTTTTTTGCTGTCTTGTTAATCAAATCATTTTTTTTGGTAATATAGAAGCAGAGATTTTTTCGATGGGCGCAATTATGGAATACAAAAAACTCGGCGATAGCGATTTATTAGTATCTGAAATCTGTTTGGGTACGATGACTTACGGGCAGCAGAACACTGTTGAAGAAGCGGCGCAACAGCTCGATTTTGCGATCGATAGAGGCATCAACTTTATCGATACTGCCGAAATGTATCCGGTACCGGGAAAACCAGAAACTCAGGGAAAAACTGAGGAATATATCGGCGAATGGTTGGTGAAACAGCAGCGGGATAAAGTCATTATAGCGACTAAAGTGGCGGGGAGAAGCACTCGATTAAAGTGGATTCGGGAAGGGAAAAATCAGATCGATCGCCCAAATGTCGAAAAAGCCCTGAATGACAGCCTGAAGCGCCTGAAAACAGACTGCATCGACCTGTATCAGATTCACTGGCCAGACCGCTACGTGCCGCTATTTGGCGCGCCGGACTACGAGATAGCCCAAGAACACGAAACTGTAGCGATTTTGGAACAGCTAGAGGTATTTGCGGACTTGATTAAAGCTGGCAAAATCCGCTATTTGGGTTTGAGTAACGAAACGCCGTGGGGAGTTTGTGAGTTTTGCGAATTAGCAGAAAAACACGGTTTGCCGAAAGTTGTTTCGATTCAGAATGCTTTCAGTTTGAGCAATCGGACATTTCACATGAATTTGGCAGAAACTTGTCGCTTTAAAAATGTGGGATTGATGGCTTACAGTCCTTTGGGTTTCGGAATCTTAACGGGTAAATACCTGAATGGAATCCCTGAAAATTCGCGATTGGCTTTATTCGCAGGATTTGGTCAGCGTTACGATAAAACTAATCTGAATGATGCGGTAAAAGCGTATATTGAGATTGCTCAAAAGCGCGGTTTGAGTCCGGCGCAGATGGCTTTGGCTTATGTGCGATCGCGCTGGTTTGTGACTAGCACAATTATCGGTGCAACATCGACCGCACAACTTGAGGAAAATCTCAGCAGTTTGGATGTGACGCTAGATCGAGATATTATAGCAGAAATCAATTCCGTGCACGCTAAGTATCCCAATCCTACACCGTAATCTTAATTAGTAGGTTGGGTTAAGATAGCTAAACCCAACCTGCCTCTTGTTTTATCTAGCGTTTACTAAAGAAACGGGCGATCGCCTAAATCGCCTATCCATACAATTCACAGACCAAGACTAACCCCAGTATAACCCAATACGGTTTACTTAAGACCGAACAAGTGGTAAACTATGTATGATCTACAAAAAAGTAAATCAAATATAGTGCCGTACAAAAAATTATTATTAGAATCTCCCAAGCTCAAAAGTAGCGAGATATTTAAAGCCATAGAGATAGCAATTCCATCAACAGAAATAGAAGTGGCTATCCTCAAAACAAAAGCTTTCATAAAAACGGCATCGCGCGCTAGCATCACAACTGGTAGTATGTCTAATCATAGCAATGAGCCTGTGGTCAACAGATTCAATGCGGGATGTACTAAAAAATCTCATAGATGGACAACCATGAAAAATGGTTGAAAACTGGTAAATATTGGAAAATTCCGTGCAAGGCAGCAGCTCAAAGCTCAATACCGTTGGGTTAACGTTTTTTTTGTAATTGCGAGCGATCGAGCATTAGCGAAGCGATCAATGAAAAGCAATCGCAAATAAAATATCTGTAGGGAAATGGTACTGCCGTGTCCGGCGAGCAACTGTCGATGCTAACAAAATATCTGGTATAATAAATTGAGCTAGTTTATAAGGCTTGAGTCATGTAAAGCTTCGGACATAAATAGGTTATACCAATTAACAAAAAAGATGCTACAGTCATCAATCTTAATAACAATTATTAAAAGTTGCAGAGTTGCAGAGTCCAGCGCCGGACACGGCAATGCCGTTTCCCTACAATTATTAAAAGTTGCAGAGTCCAGCGCCGGAAACGGCAATGCCGTTTCCCTACAGTATTATCTCACACCTGTGCAAAATGGCGCCGCATCAACTCAACCTGGAAACAATAACCATCACCAACTTCCTCAATTAACTCCCGTTGCAGAAGTAAACCGACAGCATCAAAAACATCAGGAAACTTTTGCAAAATAGTTTCCTTGCTCACGATTTTCCCTTCCCCTTGTGCTGCCAAAAACTGTAAAATAGCTAATCCTGCCGCATTTACTTGATTGTTTTGAATATCTGCAAAGAAGAAACTGCCAACACTTAAAGCCTCTGGGATTGCTGCTTCGACATCAGCTAAAGTTGCCAGTCGGCGGATAGAGGGAATTTGCTCGTTTTTGAGGGCAACAATTTCAGCGCAGAGGAGTTGTATTAGGAAAGGGTGACAGCGCGTAAGTTGCAAAACTCGCTCGACCGCATTCGGTTCGTAGCGCAGGGTAAAATCTTGGACTGGTTGCTCAATTAGTTGACGCGCTTCTGGTTCTTTTAGATAGCTGATATGAACGACTTGGACATTGATTAAATAGCTGGCCCAACGCTGAAATTCTTCTATTGTATGACTACCAGCTAGCATTACTTTGAAGCGGGGACGATGTTGAATTAGGTGACGCAACATTCCCAGAACATCTTGCTCGTCAAAACGTCCTTTTCTGATGGCATCATCTAGCGCCTCAAATTCATCTAAGGCAAGCAGGGCAATATTTTCTTCTAGGGCTGCTTCTACTCGATCCAGCCATTCATCAAAGCCAGTGAAAGGGTCATCTTGCAGTATTTCTCGGTTAAGAGATGGGAGAGTTAACGCACTTTGGCGCTTCGCTGAGTTTGTCATACTCCTAGCGATATTGTAGAGAAAACCAGCAGAATCACTTGCTGATGAAACTGGGCCTTGCAAGTCTACAAACATGGGAATTATATTGCTGGGTAGCAAGCGTCCGAGGTTGTTGAGTAGGGAAGTTTTGCCCATGCGCCGTTGACCGTAGAGTAACAAAGGAGGGCGGCGGCGGTCTAGAATTAATTGCTCGATGCGCGTGCCGATATCAGTACGCCCGGTGAAGATTTCTTGCTGTTCTGTAAGGGGTACGCCGATGATATAAGGGCTGTCAATTTCTTGGCGAAGTTCGACTGCTTTTGCTAGTTCTTGCACATAGTTTGTGACAAGTTCAGACCAATGGTTAGCAATAGGGCGAAAACGAACAGAATATTTATCGCTGCTGCGGGTGAATTCTCGTATTAAACTGTTTAATTTTTCTGCTACTGCACTGAGGGCTAAACGCTGGTTGTAAGGACTTTTCTGGTTGAGGGCTGCATCTACGTCTTGGCTGATATAACTGAAGCTACTGAGTAGGGCGCTGACTGGACTGTTTAATTCGCCAATGGGTATACTGCGGTGAGCGTTACTGATGGCTATTATATCTGTACAGATTTCTAGGCTTTGTACATCCTGTTTAATCTTTGTTAGCCGATCGGACGATCGCCGATAGCTAGTATATCCAAAAAATATAAGTAAAAACGCACAAATCAGTGCAAATATATAAAACATTAAAATATGAGCTAGCAATAAATTAATGCAGCTAGCTAAAATTGGTGTGTTACATTTGCGTTAGGGAAAAAGAGAATAGAGTGCCCAGTACCTTTAGACTCTGGACACCCACGCTCCCCCTGAACATTACCCTTAAGCTACCGTTCAGAAGCTTTGATTAAACTTTTGAACAATTGGAGAGCTAAATGGCTAATTTTTATCGACCACTGTTAATTGTTGCAGTGGTGATTTGCGCCATCTTGAATGACGTACCTTTTAATGATCCAGTCGTGTTTCCCGTTATCATCCAATTACTCATGCCTATGGAGGATAGGAGCAAGGGCAAGGATGAGGACAAGCATGAATAGCAACAGTGTGAATCGTTGAACTACTTTTTGTAATCAAGACCAGCTAAGTAAGGTGACAACTTACTTGGCTTTTTTGTTTTAAACGACCAGATCACTTTAAATGAATACAGTCTGTTTACGTCAACTGTTTACATCAATACATATCTGTATCATACATTTAGACGTGATTGAGTTTAAGGTTGAGATAAGTTGACTTATGGATGACTTATGGATGACTTGCGGGTGACTTATAGTGATAAATTAAATTCTTGCATAAATTAGCTGGCGCAAGACCGATTGCCAGCCACCTACAGGCAAGATAGCGTTTCAGACTCAACATTATGTAACTTAAATGTGCTATGGCTTAGCTCATTTTCAGCACCGTCTAGTGCCAAAATGTTGATTAAATGATTCAGCTTTAGAGGCAAATTAGTTTTCATGGGATTTACCTTTTAAAAATGAGTGAAGGGTTTTACTTGTTCTAACCCTGTTTCACGCCAATCATCCCCAG
>JAYUGZ010000646.1:0-3696 GCA_043767465.1 Cyanobacteriota bacterium | reverse complement strand
CCACCCTTAAAGGCGAGAAATTAAAACAAGACTATTCATTACTCGAATCCTCGGACTTCCAGGTAGAAGTCTCCCTCATCTGTCAACTGTCAACTGTCAACTGTCAAGGTATCAGCAACTTCGCATCTCCCGGCTGCGGCTGCTGTAGTTCAGGGGAATTCGATCGCCCTTGTGGTTTCTCGCCCGCCGCCGGTGTGCGCGATGGCCCGGAATTATCCGTAAAAACATCAACCAAAGCTTGAACTAAAGCATCCCGCTGTACTCTATTTAAACTTTGAATAGCAGCGCGATCGCGTTCCATCGGATTCGATCGCAAAACATCCTTTCCCGGATACACATCTTCCACCAAATAATCGGGAGTCGCCCCCAAATAGTCAGCTAAACTGAACTTCCAATCAAACCGGTAATTCGGCGGCCGTCCCTTTACAAATACATGATATCGAATCAACCGCCCGACTAAAGTATTGGTGGGATCGACTTTTCCGGTTTCCTTAGAAATGTAGTTATTCTCGATCGGCAAATCCGGCAATTTTTCATACACAAATTTCCACGCATCCTGCACCCTCACTTGCTGTGGTGCAGATCCCCCCGCAACCAGCCCCATCCGCGCCGACGATGAGTTCCGCAGCCGTGAAGGTTCCAAAGCCGACAGACTAAGTTCGCCCGATTCAAATACCCAACTCAAAAGCGTGAACATCGCCACAATCAAAGTAATCAACAGAAAACTCAAGCCCAGCTTTAATTTCTTCTTCACGGTTTTGACAATAATTTCAAAAATAGAATAATTGCATAAATAAACCTAATTTATCGCCCATCCACGCCAGTCTAGTTTGAGAAAGTTTTGAGTTTTGAGTTCACAAAAATTGCTGGCAATTCAACACTCAAAACCCAAAACTGCCGAAGTCTAGATGTCTCCGATAATTTCTGGCTGAGTCAGTTCATCCGACATCTCAAATATCGCCCGCATCACAGGCTTCATCATTTGAGTGTCGTCCATATTCTCGAAATCTTCATAGCGACGGCGTTTGGCGCGGTTCGCCACTTGCACCGTGATCCGATAGCGGTTGGATGCAGCACCGATCAACTCTTCCGCCCGACGGGTTAGCTGAGTTGAATCGAAGGTTGGACGCTTAACCATGAGATTACCTACTTTATCTAATGTTACATTCTAGTCTAGTATGTCAAGATTCAAAATTACTAACTGAGTATCATTGCTTATGCAGGCAGGAACAGCCTATTCTCTTGGTCACTTGCATCGGGTAAATTCTCATCCCCTCAAATTGGTTGCTTTTGGCGACAGTTTAATCTACGGTTTCGGCGACGGTGTAGGCGGTGGTTGGGTGGAAAGACTGCGGCGACAGTGGATGTTAACGGAGAGTGCAGGACACGTTTTATACAATTTGGGCGTTCGGGGCGATCGCGCTTATCAAGTCGCCCAGCGGCTCGAAAACGAGTTTCGGCACCGGGGCGAGCTCAGAAACCGCGTCCCGGATGCGATGATTCTTTCTGTCGGTTTAAACGATTCGGCGAGAGTGCAATCGCTTACTGGGCGCAATTATACTGATTTTGAACATTTTAAAACTGTTTTGGATAATTTGTTAAATTTATCGCAACAACTTTGTCCGGTGATATTTGTCGGGATGGTGCCAGTGGATGAAAGTAAAATGCCTTTTCAAGATTGTTTGTACTACAATCACGCTGACCAATATCGCTATAAAGAAGCCACAAAGTTAGCTTGTTTGGAGCGGGAGATTCCCTATTTAGATATTTTTGATAAATGGATCGATCGTGGTAATACTTGGTGTCGTTCTTGTATAACTTCGGATGGTCTTCATCCTAATGCAGTCGGCTATCAATCTTTATTTGAAGATGTGACAAGTTGGGAACCGTTAGTTGCTATTAGTCAGTAGTTAGTTGACAGTTGATAGTTGACAGTTGTCAGTTGTCAGTTGTCTAGGATGGCTAATCAAGAAACCGGGTTTTTTCAGAGAAATACTTCGTCACAGCCCCCATTTGCGGTAAAAAACCCGGTTTCTGGGCACCCGTGCGTCCCTTCACTTACCTCAAAAGCGATATTCTGGACAATTCCTGTATAAGTTCCAGGTAGATAAGGGAGATAAGCAAGATAAGGATTTTAAGCATTTTAAGCATTTTAAAAGGGACAAATTAGCATAAAAATATTTATTTTAAAAGACCGTATCTTCCCCTCACCAGAAATAAAAGCATTTAATAATGATGACATCACTGAGCACAACAGCAAGCTAGGCAAGAATCAATTAACGATAAACAGCCGGACAAAGGCTTGCTTTTTTCTCAATAAAAAACTTGTGTAAATTGGAGAATCAAAAATGTCTGTATTTCAACGCATTAAATTCGGCACATCTGTTATATTAACATTGGGAACAGTTGCCCCAAGCGCAGCGCCGATGCTCTCTCCCGCGCCTGCTTTTGCTCAAACAGCTTTTTCGGATGTTAATAATAACTATTGGGCAAAAGACTTTATTCAAGATTTGTCAGAAAGAGGAATTATTAAGGGTTTTCCCGATCGCACTTTCCGCCCGGATGCACCCGTCACACGGGCTGAATTCGCGGCAATGATCCGTTCTGTGAAAAAGACGAAAACCCGCGCTGCTGTAGGTTTTGCCGATGTTCCATCGAATTTTTGGGCAAGCGGGGCGATCGCCGAAGCTTATGAAATGGGATGGATGTCTGGCTATCCCGGCAATGTTTTCAGGCCAATGCAGCAGATTCCTCGCGTACAAGTTGTAGTCGCTTTAAATAACGGGCTGGGCTATGAGCCAGTGTGCAATTTTCAAGATGTTCTCAGCTACTATAATGATGCGGGTGAAATTCAAAGTTATGCTGTCAAAAGCGTGGCGGCTGCTACTGAAAAACAGTTGGTTGTCAGCTATCCCAATCCTAAATCTCTCAAACCCAACCAGTCAGCAACCCGGGCTGAAGTAGCTGCTTTTATCTACCAAACATTAGTCAGTACCAATCAAGCAAAAGCAATTAATTCTCCTTACATTGCTAAGATTGATATTGGCCAGAGTGTGGCTGTGAAAATTCCTAGCGGGGTGACTATTCCCATTGAGTACGCCAAAGGCAAGATTTTGCTCGCCCCCAATGATAAGTCTCCGATTACGCTGACTGTGGCTGCGGATATCGCCGGGAATAATGGCAAAGTGTTGATACCCGAGGGCTCGAAAATTAGCGGCGAATTGCGATCGACTGCTGAGGGTGTTCAGTTTGTGGCGCAAGAGTTAAGTATCATCAACGGTAGCAGAGTGCCTTTGAATGCTACTTCGCGAGTAATTACTCGCAAAGAAACAGTGACTAAGGGCGTGAATGTTGGCAATTTGATTAAGAATACGGCGTTGGGTGCAGCAGCGGCGGCGGCGATTGCAGGAGTTACGGGCGATCGGGCGATCGCAACTGAAGAGGTACTAGGTGGCGCGGGAGTCGGGACTTTAGTCGGAGTCTTTTTGGGGCGAGATAAAGTCGATTTGTATGCTGTTAATCCTGATACTGATTTAGATTTGCTGTTGAATTCTGACTTGGTATTTGGTACTGCGAACACAGGCATTTGTAGTTCGAGATAGAGCCGATACTTAGAAAATTCTTCAAACCCCTCGCCTGCAAAATGAGGGGCTTCAACGCGTGTATTTGACATTAAATATGCTGTAATTGTCATTG
>JAYUGZ010000645.1:0-9169 GCA_043767465.1 Cyanobacteriota bacterium | reverse complement strand
AGAGTGCGCGGACAGCTTCTAAATATGCGGGGTTCGGGTGTTGCAGCATAGTTTCCAAGCTCTGGCGCTGCAAAACCGGCGGCAGCGAATCCAGGATGGGGGCCAGAACTTCTCCGACATTTTTGGGGTCAATTTGCGTCAGGAGTTCGATGCAAGCGCGCTTTTCATCTTCGCCCCCCGGCTTTTCCAAAGTTTCCACCACTGCGCGCTTCAGAGCTTTGAGGTCAACGTCGGTGACGCCCAAGCGCCCGCGTTCGGCACTTTTGACCAACAAACCCACGTATTGCGATCGGATCAGCCACACCACAAACAGCCACACTAGGGCCAACAGTACGATGACACCGATGAATACCAAGCTTTGCTGATCGTGAAATTGATTTTCGCTTTGGTGAGGGAGTAAGTAGTTTGTGATCCACAGCAGAAATAGGATGCCGACTCCTGTTACTCCGCAGGATAAAGGTTCCCCAACACCATTGACGAGAGTTTGAATGCCCGATCGAATATTGTCAGGGATGGGTTGAAACAAAACCGGGCTAATGGTTTCCAACAGCGTGTAGTGGAGCAGTTCGTCTAGAAATCTCAAAAATACCAGTCCGATGAAAACTGGTACTAACTGGCCCAGGGACGTTCCCAGGGTCAGCACTCCGAGTATCACTATCCCCGCTGGTAGAATCATCGCTGTGACGAATACTCCTATTTTTTCTACCAAGCGGCTGGATGCGAACCACTGAGTTGCGACTTGAAACAAGCCTTGAATGCCTTCATAAATGCCCAGGAAGCTAGCTATCCAACTAGCACCACTAGCTCCGTCTGCTGGGTTTTGGTATTCTAGCTGGCTATAAAATTGGAAATCTACTAAAACGTATAGAACTTCTGCCAGGACGAAGAAGCTGACTAGAGGTACGGCGTATTTTTGCAGCGGGCCTGTAATCTTGCGGGCGGTAAATTCTTGTTGGTCATCGTCGTCTTCGTCGTCATCTGTCCAGTGGGCTGTTTCCGGGAATGCTTGGCGGTATTTTTCTGTAAGGTAGTAAAGCAATATCGAGCCTGTGGCCACCATTAACCCCGATATCAGGGTAACGTTTTTGAGTCCTACTACGTGCAGCAACACAGGCAGAGAAAATCCGCTCACTACTCCAGCCACTAAATAGCCACTGCTGACTAGGGGATAGGTGCGCTTGATTTCTCTGATATTGAAGAGTTGATTGGAGGTGATGGAAGTGTTGAGGTCATTGAGCACATAGCAAGCTTCTACCCACAACCACATCAGGAATATCGTAATGAAGGCGATGCTGATGCCAGCTATCTTCGTATTCTCGTAGCCGATGCCAAATCGAAACAGGAATAGCGGTACCGACATCATTGCCAAAACGACGACGACGGTGCGCCGCAATGGCAGGATTTTTTGCATCCAGGAGTAGACAAAGCCTAAGCCGGAACCGATGAAGGCGCTGGCTATGTATATCCAGGGCATTTTGTCGGCACCGAATTCGTCTAGAAAAAGACCTACTGTGCTGAGTTCCAGCCAGATCAGCCCTATGGAAGTTAAACTGTAGACAAGGAACATCAGTACGGTTCGCTCTACTTCTTCCGATCGCAGATTGAGCGATCGTAGCACTCCTTGTCTCACTCCCGCCGAACCGCTGATTTGAAAATTGTCCATGCAGCGTTGATTTCCCTTTGTGGTAGCTGATTCCTGCTGATGACTGATAAACTTCGACCGTCATTAATCATCAGTCACCAGTGTATGACTAATGACTAATGACTAATGACTGATGACTATCTATTTATCAAAATTCAAGGGTTTAAAACCTCGCGCTTCATCTGTCAACTGTCAACTGTCATCTGTCAACTGTCAACTGTCAACTGTCAACTGTCAACTGTCAACTGTCAACTGTCAACTGTCAACTGTTTAAACTTTCTTCGGCGACAGCAGCATCATCATACTGCGTCCCTCTTTTTTCGGGGCTTGCTGCACTTCGGCGATTTCCTGCAAATCTGTGGCCATGCGCTTGAGCAAGTCCTCTGCTAGGTTGCTGTGTTGGATTTCCCGACCTCTGAACATGATCGTGGCTTTTACTTTGTCCCCAGATTTGATAAAGCGGTCTGCTAGTTTGAGGCGCACTTGGTAGTCGTGTTCTTCAATTTTGTAGCGCATCTTCACTTCCTTCACGTCAGCAGTGTGCTGCTTTCGTTTTGCTTCTCGCGCTTTCTTTTCCTGCTCAAATTTGTACTTCCCATAGTCCATTACCCGGCATACGGGCGGGTCAGCTTTGTCGCTGACAAGTACCAGGTCGAGTTCTTTTTCTTCTGCCAGACGCAGCGCTTCACTAGGCGTCAATATCCCGAGTTGCGCGCCGTCGGTATCGATCACCCGGATTCTGGGGTATCGAATGTTTTCGTTGATCTGGGGTAGATTGCGATTTTGTCTTCTTTCAATCACAGGCATGAATTGTTTTACAAGCAGTAGTTTAATCTTGAAGCTTCGTTGTAGTTAGGGGTTTGAGCTGCCAATATTTCACTGGCACGATCGAACCGTTTTGTAAAGTGTTACCCTTACCGGACGTACTACCGCGCCCTGTCTCCCAGATCGCTCAAGCGATCGGGGAATAATTGAACGATCGTAAATGAAGTCTTACAATACTTGCTATTCTACTCAGTCTGGCTGAGTTTCTGCGTAGTTTTATTTTAACTTCACACGTATCGCCCGTTCCGAGAGCCAGATTGATGACAAAACCAGCGAAAATTCCGGCGAAAGCTTTAACGATGAGGCAAAACGGCTTTTCACACCCCCTACAGCCTGGTCTGGCCAGTCCCCAAGTCCCCTGATTTGACTTGTAGAATAGGTATAAGCAAGTGTAAATTTATGTTGCGAGCTGAGGCAAAATTGACAAATTCTCTGCAATGGCATCAACGGGTGGGTACTCAACGAGACTGGGTGTGGCGGGGTTGGCAAACTCGCTACACTTATTTACGGCCGAATCGGGCGTCGCATCCAGGCGCGATCGAATTTGCCGATGCCGCGGTGGCGCAAATTGCGCCAGCGGCATCGGAAACGCCGATTATTTTACTGCACGGGTTTGGAGCTTCGATCGGCCACTGGCGACAAAATCTCGCGCCCCTGGCCGAAAACCACACGGTTTACGCCTTAGATTTGTTGGGGTTTGGCGCTTCCCAAAAAGCTCCGGTCAACTACGGCGTGTCTATCTGGGTGGATCAAGTTTATGATTTTTGGCAGACTTTTATCCGAGAGCCGGTCATCTTGGTAGGAAACTCGATCGGCTCCCTGATTTGTCTGGCCGCCGCGGCCGCTCACCCAGACATGGTGGCCGGCACGGTGATGATTAGCCTCCCAGACCCCTCTGTGCGAGCCGAGGCCGTGCCCGGATGGCTATTACCTGCGATCGTCGCGGTTGAAAGTTTGTTTGTTTCTCCGCTCATCCTCAGACCTCTGTTTGCTTTCGTCCGCAAGCCTGCGGTTGTCCGCCGCTGGGTTGGCTTTGCCTACGCCAACCCGGAAGCTATTACCGACGAATTAGTGGAAATTTTAGCAGGGCCTGCGGGCGATCGGGGAGCCGCCCGTGCCTTCTGCGGTGTATTCAAAGCTGTAGGTAGTTCACAATTCAGCCCCGGTGTCAAGACTGTGCTGCGAAATTTAACAATTCCGATGCTGTTAATTTGGGGCAAACAAGACCGGATGATTCCCCCTCGCTTCGCCCGGCCCCACCAATTTGTCGAATGCAATCCCAAGTGTGTAGAGCTAGTTGAATTAGAAAATGCTGGCCACTGTCCCCAGGATGAATGCCCAGAACAAGTAAATGAAGCAATTTTGAACTGGATCAGCCGGAATTTTGCAGCTACGGGCGATCGATCGTTGCAGCGCTGTTGATTAGATACGGGGCGGTGCATTCCTAATTGACACAAATAACTTACGGGTATTGATCCCGCTCAAAAATAAAGTTGTGAGAATTCGATCGCACCCGGTGGTATGTTATTACAAAGTTTCCAGCACTTGAGAGTCCGTCGATTTAAGATTTGAGACTTGAGATTTTAGATTGACTTTTAGCTGGCTTCCGCGGGTTTGAAGTAACCTAAATAACTTTTTTGCTCTGCGCGACTCGCGCGTTCAAGCAAGTCTCGATATTTCTGTAAACTCGTTTATCTAGTTTGATGGTCACTTTTTTCATAAACTCAGAGATTGACACCATCGCCAAGATAGTGTATCTTCTCTAACTGGTAGTATTATATACAAGTTATGCAGTTAGTCGAAAGGCAAATCATCAAACCAAATAACAGGTTTTATCCAGAAGCCGATCGACTGTTTTTACTGTCCAAAAATCACAACTGCGATCGCTATATCTACCGTCAAAACTTTTTCCCCCGCCAACGGGCCAATGCTCTGGCTGTCGCTCGTGCACGATCAAAGAGTGTTGATGACAAAGCATTACCCGCTCCCGGTGACACAAAACACTCTCCGGTTACTGCAAAAAGCATGGACTAGCTATCATAGTGTAACCTTAGCGGGCGTGAGTGCGATCGCCAAACTAAATTTCAAGCAGCACCCAAAATCCCTGACTATGAAAAATCAAAAAAAAGAGCAGGGGCGCTATGTAGTTGTATTTAACTGTCAAGCTGTTAGCAAAAACGCTTGTCCGAAAAGATATGCCAGTTAGTCGGGGACTAACATTTAGCTGCTTTCAAAAGTTACCTCAATCCGGGAAATCCGGATTGTTACCGAGGTAGGTTGTTAAATTGTCGAGGTGCTCTATGAAAAGTTAGAATAAAACGCAACTATCAAGCGGATTATTACCCTTGCCGTAACGAGATGCGCCAATATTAAAGAGCTCTGAAACCGCTTCCTTGAAGAACCGTAAAATTCTACCTTCTAACTTGTATCTTCTCAGTTCAAAAAATACCTTGTTTTCTGCTCCTAAAAATATAGCAGCCGCCCGATGGTGAGGAGGTTCTTAATTGCTGAAAGCCTTGGTTGTCTTGCTTCTTGCTTCTTGCTTCTTGCTTCTTGCTTCCTTCCTTCTGCTATAAATACCTTCCCTTGTGCCAACAATTTCTAAGTCAGCTTATAATCGATCGCCCCCAAGTATACGGGAAAGTTTCCAAATGCCCAATCATGGCATTTGGGAGTCATTTAACGCATAAAAAAGTCAATTTAGCCAACAACTGACGGCCCCGTGCCCCCGGTCTGCTGGTGGCGAACTGCTGAAAGCCGATCGGGCAAGCAGCACGCTTCCAGCTTTTAGCAGTAACCCAAACGAGGAAAAAACTGTCGTGAAATTCCACTGGCTACTACCGAGTTTCTTAAGTGTATTTTTGCTCGCCGGAGCCGCCGAAGCAGCCCGACTGCAATCTTGGCGGTTTGATGCTTCAGAGAACCGGCTCTACATTAGAACAGAGGGGGGAGTGCAACCCAAGGCTCAACTGATTTTCAACCCGACGCGGTTGGTAATCGACTTACCCGGGACGAGTCTAGGCAGTCCCTCAGTCAACAAACCGCTCTCAGGGGCGATCGAATCGGTGCGAGTAGGGCAGTTTGACGACGATACGACCAGAATTGTCGTCGAGATCAGAGACGGGTTTACTTTAGACCCCCAGCAAGTAAAATTCCGAGGGATTTCTCCCAGCGAGTGGACAGTGGATTTGCCGACGCCGGTGCGCGCAGCAAATCAAAATCCGATTTCAGAGCCTGGGGGAGAAAGGTTATCGGTTCAATCTTCAGCACCAGAAACCGCATCGGCTGAGGCGACTGTAGTTCAAAACGTTCAGGTGACGGCGGACGGTTTTTTAGTCCGGACGGCCGGCGGCCGCCCTCAAATTAATTTTCAACAAAGTCGCGCCGGGGACATCGCTACCCTCGATATTGAAGGAGCTACTTTAGCTCCGGGCGCGGGCGGCCAACAGCCTCAAACGAACGGCAAGCACGGGGTTGAGAAGATTGAAGTCCGACAGTTGCCAACAGACCCGCCCGTTACCCGCGTGACTCTGCGGATGAAGAGTTCTAATACTCAGTGGCGGGCGTCTGTGAGCAATTCGGGCGGCGTTGTGCTATCGCCAGGGGGCGCGAGTTCGCCAATCCTTACGCGCTCCGCGCCTTTAACTGTTGGGAGACCAGCGAGCGGAACTTTAGCGAGAGTTCAGTCCATTGATTTAGCCAGTAACGGCACGCAATTCGTGGTCAGAACCGATCGCCAAGTCTCCTATACCAGCGGGTGGGATCAGGCATCGAAATCTTACTGGATTCGGCTCGCTTCTAGTTCCCTAGCGGGGCAAATTCCTCAGCTCGATTCCAACAGTCCTGTATCGTTTACCGCTAGCCAGGAAGACGCTGACACTGTGGTGATTTGGGTGCAGCCGCGATCGGGGGTACAGGTAGGCAGGGTGACTAGGCCGAGCCCTTCTTTGCTGTCTTTGCAGTTGCGATCAAGTGCTAGCGCGCAGCCGCCTTTGACTCGTGCACCCAATCCGCAGCCTTTGCCGAGAAGGACTCTCGGAGCGGGCGATTTGCCCCAAGCTTCTAACCGCCGCGTCGTAGTGGCGATCGATCCTGGCCACGGCGGCCGCGATCCGGGTGCCGTCGGGATTGCGGGCATTCAGGAGAAGGAGATTGTTTTAGATATCTCGTATCAGGTGGCGAGGCTGCTCGAACAGCAGGGCGTGCAAGCGGTGATGACTCGGACTGACGACAGCGAAATCGACCTAGAACCGAGAGTTTCTTTGGCATCACGGGTAAATGCTACTTTGTTTGTCAGCATTCACGCTAATGCGATTAATATGAGTCGCCCGGATATTAGCGGGATTGAGACTTATTATTTTGATAGCGGGGAAGATTTAGCCCGGGTGATTCACGCCAGTATTTTGGATGGGACGGGGGCGACTGACCGCCGGGTGCGGCAGGCGAGATTTTATGTTTTGAGGAAGAGTTCTATGCCTTCTGTGTTGTTGGAAGTCGGTTTTGTAACAGGTGCTGAGGATGCTGCTAAACTTTCCGATCCAGCTTACCGCAGTCAAATGGCGGCTTCGATCGCTCGCGGCATTTTACTTTATCTTCAACAAAGATAATGGGCATGGGCCAAACAGGGCATGGGCCAAACAGGGCATGGGCCAAACAGGGCATTGGGCAAACAGGGCATGGGGCATGGGCCAAACAGGGCATTGGGCATTGGCCATCCGAATAATTGCCGAGAGTGGGAGCATCCCGCTCGCGATAGAAAGGCTCCCAAACTCGGTATCCTCCCGATCTAACCGGATAGGCTGAGACTAATAACTAATGACTGATAACTAATGACTGATGACTAATGACTAATCACTAATGACTGTTGACTAATAACTATTGACAACTTAAAAATGACAACAGACTCTGGAAAACAAAGAATCGGTATTTTTGACAGTGGCGTGGGTGGTTTGACTGTTTTGACGCAGTTATACAAACAATTGCCGAACGAATCAATACTTTATTTTGGAGATACGGCAAGGCTGCCCTACGGCACTCGCGCGGCGTCGGAAATTGTGCATTTTGTCCGCGAAATTATGGCGTGGCTGGTGGAACAAGATGTGAAAATGGTGATTATGGCCTGCAACACAAGTTCTGCTTTGGCGATGGAGATGGTGCAGGCTGAGTTTGATATTCCGGTGCTAGGAGTAATTCTGCCGGGGGCGCAGGCTGCGGTGCAGCAAGGCAAACGGATCGGAGTTATCGCCACTCCGGCTACGGCTGCTAGCAATGCTTATCGAAATGCGATTTTGGAAATGGACGCTTCTTGTCGGGTATGGCAGGTTAGCTGTCCGGCTTTTGTGCCGCTGGTAGAACAAAATCGGATTCACGATCCTTATACTTATGAGGTGGCTCGGGAATATTTGGCTCCTTTGATTCAGCAGCGCATTGATACGCTGATCTACGGCTGCACTCATTATCCGCTGTTGGCTCCGGTGCTGCGATCGCTTTTGCCTGCTGGAGTGAATTCGATCGATCCTGCGGTGCGGGTGGTGGCTGCTGCGGCGAGAGAATTGGAGGTTTTGGGGCTGCGGAATGCTGGTGTTGCGCTGCCGACTCGTTTTTGCGTGAGTGGCCCTCCGCAGCAGTTTGCGGACTTGTCGGTGCAGTGGCTGGGCTGTACTCCTGCGGTTGAGAAAGTATCTCTGCCGGCCGTTGTCCGTAGCGAAGCGGGGCGTAAGCCATCGCCCGTATCCGTGGAATCTGTCGAATAAGTCGGCAAATTTATCGATCGCGCTCCGCGCGTTGCTTGCATTCGAGGATCGCACAAATATTACCCCCACATCCCAGACACCTAGGGATTTGGGGGTTTAATTATGGCGATCGCAGGTAGCAATCAATCATCAATCTGTAATAAGATTTAACAAAAGCTTTGATGAACAATGCAAATAATGTCCTCTATCTGCTGGATCTTTTCAGCCTTGAACCATGTCACCCTATATATCGCAAGCAGTGTTACTTGTAGACGGCTATAACATGATTGGACTTTGGCCTCGACTCCGAGAGAAGCGCGATCGCGACGAACTCGAAACAGCCCGCCGCGAGTTGATTGAGGTTTTAGTTAACTACAGCGCTGTTCAAGATTTTGAGGCCAGACTCGTGTTTGATGCCCACTATCGAGATACTCCCAGCGTTAAAGAAATTATTACTAAACATTTATCGGTGCACTACACTGACTTCGGTCAGACAGCAGATACTTATATTGAAAAATCTTGTGCTAATTTGCGGTACGAGTTGCGATCGGTCAAAGGCAAAGGGCGGATGATTGTCGCCACCTCCGATCGAGCGCAGCAATTAACCGTAGTCGGCTACGGTGCCGAATGGATGTCCGCCGAACAACTTGCTGCAGACGTAGAATCAACAGCCCGTCGTTCCGAGCGCCTGCACAAATCCCGCAAACATAACTCCAGTCGCTTTCTGGCCAGTTCCCTCGATCCTGAATCCCAACAGCGCCTCGCCAAACTGCGAATGGGGCTGCATTAGCTGCCCAAACCCGCTTGCTGCATGAGAAAAAAAAAGTTTGTCAAAGGCCTTGCTAAATCTAATAAGTTCCGGTACTATTAGTAAATGTGGCTGACCAAAAAGCCTCAATCCTCGGTAGCTCAGTGGCAGAGCGATCGACTGTAATGAATGCAAGCCTTTGGTATTAACCAAAAGCCCTAG
>JAYUGZ010000644.1:0-1399 GCA_043767465.1 Cyanobacteriota bacterium | reverse complement strand
CCTCATCATTGAGCCGCACGAAATTATTACCCGATTCTGTCGTAGTTTTGTATGGATGCTCGAACCGATTCAACACTGGGATGATAATCGTATTGGTTTTTGCTAATCCATTAAAGTGTCCGATGTTGGGTTTTGTTGCTAGATAAATAATCGTATCGATATTGCCTAATGCTCGTTTTGCTTGGGCTGAATTGGGATTAGCCCCATAAATATTGCCCCCGACACAGAGCAGACTATCTACTTTCCCCGCTTCGGCTGCTTCGATGAGATCGCGGGTGTGATAGCCCTTGGGCAGAGTCAGCGGTCGCCCTAATATCCGCTCCAAGGCTTGCTTAATCTCTGCTTTGAGCTTGGTTGTCACGCCCATCGAACCAAAGCCCTGGACGTTGGAATGCCCACGCACGGGCATGACTCCCGCACCCATTTTGCCAGCATTGCCGCTGACTAATGCGGTGTTGGCGATACTATAGACGTTATCGACACCATTAGTCTGTTGGGTAATTCCCATCGCCCAGCCAAATACCACTGCTTTGGATGTACCGATAATAGTTGCGGCGGTTTCGATTTCGGCGCGGGAGACTCCGCAAGTGGTGGTAATGGTTTCCCATGATGTTGTTCGCGCTTGTGCTAGAACTGCTTCCGAGCCTTCGGTATAGGCTTCGAGGAAGGCTCGATCGATCGTGCCCTGCTCTAGTAGTGCTTTTTGAATCCCCACAAATAAGGCAACATCGCTACCAGGAATCGGTTGGAGATATAGCGAGGCAATATCCGAACCAGGAATCAGCGACTTAACTGGAAATGCGGGAGAGCCAAATTTAACTAAGCCAATTTCCATCACGGGATTAATGACAATGACTTTGCCGCCTTTATCGCGGATCTTGATTAGCTCATTCATCAAGCGCGGATGATTGGAAGGTGAATTTGACCCTGCTAATACCACACAGTCCGCCTCCTTCAGGCTCTCCAGACTGACGATCGAAGTATTAGTACCAAACATCTCATTCAGGGCGGTAGTCGAGGGTGCATGGCACAAATCCGAGCAATCTGCCAGATTATTAGAGCCGAGGGTTCGCATCATTAGTTGCAGCAAAAACGCAGCTTCATTGGAGCCACGCCCCGAACTATAGGAGGCGATTCGCTCTGGATCTCGCTGGAATGCAGTAGTGGCAATTTCATAAATCTCATCCCAGGAAATCCGCTCATAATGAGAACTACCCGCCCGTAAAATCACTGGAAAGCTCAATCTTCCTAGTTTATCGGCTTCGAGGGAAGATAATTGTTCGAGTCTGGCGATCGGATTTGTATGAAAGAAATGTGTCGATACTCCTGGCTGAATTTCCGAAGTAATTGCCTCCACGCTTTTCATACAACGTTGGAGCTTTTCACCTGTTTCGTCAGT
>JAYUGZ010000643.1:0-1402 GCA_043767465.1 Cyanobacteriota bacterium | reverse complement strand
CGAGATATTTGAGTATTTCTACTCATTATTGCCTCGGATGATTCACTTTTACCCCCTCAATCCGCCTATGTGCCAGTTGGGGGTGCGGAATGTGGGTTCAATAACCAATAACCAATAACCAATAACCAATAACCAATTACCAATTACCAATGCCCAATCCCCAATCCCCATATTTAACTTTCACCTAAATACGCTTTCCGAACAGTTTCATTTGACTGTAAATCGCTAGCAGTACCAGCGACTACAACCTCACCAGTTTGGATGACATACCCGCGATGGGCTACACTTAAAGCCATGCGGGCGTTTTGTTCCACCAATAAAATAGTAGTTCCGCTCGCATTAATATCGCGGATGATCGCAAAAATTTGACTGACCAACATCGGCGCTAAGCCCATACTCGGCTCGTCCAATAATAGCAAACGGGGGCGCGACATCAAAGCGCGGGCGATCGCCAGCATTTGCTGTTCACCGCCGCTGAGAGTGCCCCCTTTTTGACTAATTCTTTCTCGCAAACGGGGAAATAAATTTAAAGCTTTTTCCATATCAGACTTGATACCCAGAGTATCGTTGCGGAGATAAGCACCCATTTCCAGGTTTTCTTGCACCGTCATGCGCCCAAAAATCAGCCGCCCTTCCGGGCTTTGAGAAATGCCCAAACGGACGATCGCCTCTGTAGACAGCGATTCCAAAGGCTTTCCCTCAAACAATACAGTGCCGCTGCGCGGGCGCAGCAGCCCTTGAATCGTGCGGAGAGTTGTAGTTTTCCCCGCCCCATTGCTACCGATTAATGTCACAACTTCTCCCTGCGAGACTGTTAGCGATACTCCTTTGAGAGCGTGGATATTTCCGTAATAGGTGTGAATGTCTTTGATTTCCAACATAATTGCTCTTTTTACTTTGTCCTTTGTTATATTATCCCGACTAATTATAAATTTTTATTGCATTTCTTTAAAATTAACCTTTTTTAAAGTAAGCAGTATTTTTACTTAAATCAACACGCAGCGGTAGCCTTGATACCATGTATTTTGAGAAGTTTTTGCTGCCAACTTTACAGAACTTTTAATCAAACAAATGATTTCTTGACCGTAGCTTTACAAAAAACTCTAAGTAAAGAGATAGTATTAATACGTAAGGGGAACCAAGCACTACAAATTACAAAGATAATAGCACTTAAAATTCTTGAAATTTAAGGAAATTCACCATGAAATTAAATCAAAGTACCAGAGCCATCCTCTTCGAGGGCTTCGCTAACGCATTTTTATTAGCAACTCCTTTAGTAACCAGCTTGACTGTAGGTATAGCACCCAGCACTGCTGCCATAATAGCAGGTTCTGCGGCATCCGTAACAATTGACAACTTCAGTCACAGACCGACTGACACAAGTACATCTACTAACACTAAC
>JAYUGZ010000642.1:0-1403 GCA_043767465.1 Cyanobacteriota bacterium | reverse complement strand
CGATTCTCTTTCCCTTCGGGACGCTCCGCGAACAGAGAGGCTCCGCCAACGAGGGTAGACAGATCGATTACCAGACGATAGCGGACATCTCCTCGATCGAGTCGTTCAAACATAGGTAGTTGTCACCCCTTCTAGGCAATAATGTTGACAAAACAATTTCCTTTGTTAGATTGAAGTAGTTAATCGATTGCGCCATCCGGCTAGTTAAGCTTTTGGAGATACCGCAAGATATAGCGGTTCCTAGTTTGGTGAAGTACAGGTAGATAATGCCTGCAATCTAGCTGTTGGGCAGTGCCTGGGCTGTTGACTTTGTTGCGATTAATTTGACAAATATCGATCGCAATTAAATCGATTATTCATAGGTAAATTATTTAGATAATTGAGATTTTCATCGATCTCGATCGTGTAAATTCTTTTGCTCTGGCTGGGTTTAGTCTGTGGGCAGTGCCCACCCTACTGGCGTGACCAGACTAAAACTGTGGGTAAAGATGATGCAGTTTAATTCGAGCATCTGTGGTAGTAAATTGCCATTTTACTTTAGCATGTTCTTGATTTCGTTCTTGTTGCCAAGCAGCCAACTCGGTTTTAAGAAGATCTGCTCGACTAATGCGGCGATCTAGACATTGTTGTGACAGAACGCTTAATTCAGTTTCAGCGATGTTTAGCCAACTACCATTGCGGGGAGTATGATGAATCGATAATCGTCTGGCTAATCGGCGGGCTGTTTCCGCAGGAAAGGCATGATATAGAGAGCCAATATGATGCGTGTTCAAATTATCGCAAACTAATTTAATCATTGGTGCATCGGGATAATCTTCATCTAGTAATTGTTTGATTTCTTCTGCCCAATCTAATCGAGTTCTCTGAGGACGATTACTCACCCTTCTCCATCCTTTAATCGGATCGACAAACATAAATATTGCTTCGACACCATTTCGCACATAATGATAATCTTCCTTCTTCGCGTGTCCAGGTTTAGCTGGAATACTTGGATAGAGATCGCCAGTCAGTTCGACTGATGCTTCATCCATGCAAATCAGTGGAATATTTGGGTCTGGAGGCTCACTATAGACATCTAGCACATCTTCCATTTGAGCAATGAATCGCGGTAAGTCTTCTTCTGGAATACAGAATCTTTCAATTTTCCAAGGCTGTAATTCAATTTGATTTAATTTGGTTCTAATTGTCTCTTTACTAATTGATATTACAATTTTTCTTGAGACCAACTCTTTGGCTAATAGTTGCATTGTCCATCTCACTCTTCCCGCTGGTGGCTCGCTGCAACAAATTGCAATTAAATGTGCTTCTTGCTTGCCATCTAATTTAGGTGGACTCGGTGGTGTTTCTCGCTGCTTTCTTTTTAAAGCTGGTTTGACTCCCTCGTTGGCGGAGCCTTTCCTCTG
>JAYUGZ010000641.1:0-3708 GCA_043767465.1 Cyanobacteriota bacterium | reverse complement strand
CTGCACTGCTGCTGGCGTTTTGGGGAGGACGTTTTTCCCAATCTTGGAGAATGATTGCGGCTGCAACTTTTTCGCTTTACATTGCAGATATGTACTTTAAATGGCGGGATACTCAGGCTGAGGGTAGTTATCAAAGCGGCAGTTTGTTGGAAGTGTTTTTTGTTTTCAGCGCCATCCTGTTCGGAATTGGAGCTATCTTGGAACATGACATCTCAACCCGTTCTCGTCAGAGCAGGCGGACTCGTCGCACCGCATAGCGATTTGAGATTGGGGTTGCTGGGGCAAGGGATGGGAACGCAAAAGCTTTTTTGCCCTTGCCGGCATCTTTCAATTCCTAATCGACGATGAAAAATCATAGTTCGCCGATCGCACTTCCTGCGTCTTTTCACGTCTTTTTGCTGGAAAACTTGGCATGACGCCCACAAAACTATCCGATTCAGACAAACAGGAACTCCTCAGGCTGTACCGACAGTCGGACGAGAATACGATCTCTTTGGCGAGGCGCTACGGAGTGAGCAGTTCGACAGTGAGACGCATCCTTCAGGGCGCTTTGTCGGAGCCGGAATACGAATTTCTAGTCCAGCAAAAACAAAAACGTTGGTCTCATCGCAGCAGCGTTGATGAAGCGACAGAGGCGACTGCTGAGACTGCGGGCGATCGCCAAACCGCTCCTAAAGATGCCCCCTTGTCCGAGTCAGTCTCAGTCCCGCAGCCAGTCGCAAATTCGAGGCCAACCATCCGAAAGCGTGGTTTATCAGCCGTTGAACCTGTTGCGGAGCCGGAAATTACAGGAAGTTTACACTCGGATTTCGAGGTTTCTGAGTTACCAGATGCCGCAACCACGAATCTTGCTCCTAGCAGTAGTCACCGCGCTGCTGTGACTGGGGAAATGCAGGCAATGCTTGCAGGTGAAGATTTTAGCAATTTCGACGAGGATGAGGACGAGGATGAGGATGAGGATGAGGATGCAGAAGATTTAGAGGATGAAGATTCTCTGTTTGAAGCAAGTCTGCTGGGTTCGATGTCCGGGGAGTCTAACGAGCTGCGATCGACAGGGCCGATTCAAGTTTTGCCTTTAAGCGAAGCGTCTGTGCCCAAAATTTGCTATTTGGTAGTCGATCGAGCGGCAGAGTTAATCACAAGGCCTCTGAAAGCTTTTGGCGAACTCGGTCAAATTCCGGCGGCGGAAATTCGCGAGAAAACCCTGGCAGTGTTTGACAATCACCGAGTTGCCCGCCGATTTGCTACTCGCAATCAAAGAGTTTTCAAGATTCCTGACGGCAGGCTGCTGCAAAAAACGGCGCCTTACTTGCTAGCTAAGGGAATTACTCGGCTGCTGATTGACGGTCAGGTTTACTCGCTCTAAAGATTCAGCAATAACTTAATATTCTAGGGTCTCGGAGTCTTCGGGATTTGCCGGAAATTTGGGACGCGAACCTGATGAATCCGAAAGGTTCCACAGCGGTTGCAGCAGCGCACCGCCGATCAGTCCCGCACTAATGCTCATCGCCAATACTAATCCTACGGGTATTTGTATGGATTTAAAAAAGATAAAGTTTAAGGATACTGGGGCCGCGTTCTGCACTGAGATTATGCCGATCGCGCTGGCTAAAATTGCTACTAAAAAACTAATGGCGAGCAGAGGAATTGTTTTCATAAAACGCTTGACAAGCTAAGAATTTAACTGATATAATTGCTTCATAATCGAAATCCGTGTCAAAATAATATTTTGGCAACCATCCCATTATTAAATAATATACAACAAAATGCCAGAAAAAGTCAAGTAGATACGGGGAAAATTAGGAATTTTTTTGATTAATTTAAAATTTAAAAAAATAGAAAATTACCAGGCTCAAACTTTAACAAATGCAGCTTGAGGGCAAATATATAATTGGCAGACCAATATCAATGATTCATGTTCAGAGGCTTTGCCAGAGTTCTAAAGAATACGTAAGGTGCGCAGTGCGCACCTACAATATCAAGGCGTAGGGGAAAACCCCCGCATTGGGATAAGTTGAAAGTTAAGCAGGTTCTAAGTGGGAAATTACCTTTTCCATGTATTCCGCAACTTTGGTTTCTTTTTCCAAAGAGTTGGTTTCCATGTAAACCCGCATCAAAGGTTCAGTTCCCGAAGGCCGCAGCAGTACCCAGCCGCCGTCTTCAAGATAAAGTTTAATCCCGTCTTTGCGGCCGATTTCCTTAACGGCAATACCCGCTATTTCTGTGGGCGGATTCTTGGTAAAAGAGTCCAAAACGGCTGCTTTATGCGCGTCATCTAGGTGCAAGTCCAAGCGCTTGTTGAACAGGGGGCCGTCGGCTTCCTTGATGGCTTCTTCGACTAGCTGAGAAAGCGGTTTGCCTTCATAGGCGATCGCCTCAGCAACTAGCATATCAGCCAAAATCCCGTCTTTTTCGGGGATGTGACCCAAAATGCTCAAACCGCCAGACTCTTCGCCACCGATGAGCACCGCAGTTTCCCGCATTTTTTCGCCGATGTATTTGAAACCGACTGCGGTTTCGTAGATTGTTAAACCGTATTTGGCGGCCATATTGTCAAGCAAGTGGGTAGTTGCGACAGTACGGACGATCGCCCCAGTCAAGCCTTTATTCTTCACCAAGTGACGTGCCAACAGCAACAGCACAGTGTTTGGAGTCAAGACATTTCCCAACTCATCAACAATACCAAAGCGATCGGCGTCGCCATCGGTAGCCAAACCCAAATCTGCCGAATCCTTCTTAACAGCTTCCACCAACTCGACTAACTGTTCGCCCTTGGGCTCAGGCATTCCGCCACCAAACAGCACGTCGCGGTAGGTGTGAAAACTTTCGACATCGCAGCCGCAGTATTCCAAAACGCCGTCTAGATAGCCGCGAGAAGTCGAATAGAGAGCGTCGTACTTCACCTTCAACTTAGCAGAGCGAATCCGCTCCACATCGATCAAAGTATAGAGAAACTTCAGATATTCGGGTTTCGGGTCAAAAGTGGAGATTTTATCGTTGTGGCTGCCTTGGGCTGGGGCGTCAGAAGCACCAGCAATATTTGCCACAATGGTATCAGTAATTTCCGGGGTAGCCGGGCCCGCATAGTCGGGGATGTATTTGATCCCGCAGTAAGGTGCGGGATTGTGGGAAGCCGTGAACATCAGGGCGCCTGCGGAGTTGAGATGCTTGGCGCTGTAGGCGATGACTGGTGTCGGGCAATCTCGATCGACTACCATCACAGTCCATCCCAAATCTGCCAAGACTTCCGCCGATGTGCGCGCGAACTCGTCTGCCAGAAAGCGGGTATCGTAGGATACTAGCACTGGGCGGTCTTTGGTGTAGGCAGTTTCGAGGTAACTGGCGATCGCCCGGGTGACTTTTCGCACGTTGGCAAAAGTAAAGTCACGGGCAATCAGTCCTCGCCACCCATCGGTTCCGAACTTGATTTCTGTTGAATTGCTGGCGCTCATTTTTTCCACATCCTCTCGTCCTAATAATCCTACCCGAAGGCATAGCTTTAAAGACCTAGTGGCCGTGCTGTTTATCACGATCGATCGCCCGCAGGGCTGGATCGACCTGATCCCGTAGCTGTAGGCCGCCCTCATGCTTTCGGTAGAGGCATCGAACCCGCCAGAGTTGGTAAAATGCCGAAGCGATAGGGCAAATCTATGCAGATTTTGGTCTGACAGCCCGATCAGGCTGTAAGACCAACCCCGATCGATTGGC
>JAYUGZ010000640.1:0-3711 GCA_043767465.1 Cyanobacteriota bacterium | reverse complement strand
AACAGAACCTGCGGGAACTTCTCAAGCAGGGCGATCCAAAAGCGATCGCATCTAGCATCAACCGTACACTCAAACCCCAAGGCATCAACGCCGACGTGACGCGGGACAACGGCTGCCTCCACATAATTCTGGAGTCAGACAAAGTACCGAGTCAAATGGCATTGGTCGATTTCATCCGCAGCGGGATGACGAAGTTGGGAGTCGAATCAATTCACACAGTCAAGGTTTACGGGCGTCGCACAGGTGACGGCTCGGCTGCGTGGGAAGATGAAATCGATCTGATGCCCGCCGAGCCAATGCTTTACGCCTCGGATACTGGAATGCCTGACGACTCTGTAGGTTTAGATGATGTCGAACCCGAAAGCGAAGACTATTATCAAGAGGGAGAATTCGATCGAGAAGACGACGACGAAGACGAAGACGAAGACGAAGACGAAGATATCGCCCCGCCTCCGCCAAAAAAATTCCCCAAATGGGTAATACCTGTGGGTATCTTAGTGCCTCTCGGGGCGATCGCAGCCCTTTACTTGACTGGAAATTTCCCCTTTGGCGGTGGCTCGAAGCCAGAACCCATTGCCCCCGTAACCTCTTCCCCCTCCCCCAAAGCCTCCAACGGCGCGTCTAAACCCGCCGCATCTCAATCTCCCAGCGCATCTGGGGGGGCCCCACAGGCAGCATCTCCTACACCAAAAGCTGCTCCCACTGCTGCTGTACCCGCCAGCCCATCCCCGACATCTGCGGCGCCCAAAGCTGCACCAACATCTCCAGCACCCAAAGCTGCACCCGCATCTCCTGCGCCCAAGGCAGCTTCTCCTGCACCCAAAGCCGCTGCCCCCAAGCCAGACTCTTGGCGGGAAGCCGTTAACAACGCTCAGAAGGCAGCAATTTTAGCCCAGACGGCTCAGTCTCAAAATGAGTGGATTGCAGTAGCAAGCGAGTGGCAAAAAGCGGTTCAACTGATGAGAGCAGTACCGTCAACTAGCCCCAACCATTCAAAGGCTCAGCAAAAAGCGGCAGAATATCAGGCCAATCTGATTGTTGCCAACCGCAGGGCGGCGGCAGCGCCTTAAGAGTTTTGAGTTGAATACTTGATGTGCTAAAAAGTCAAAAGTAATCAAGTAAAAAGTAAAAAATCTTGTTTTTACTGAAAGCTTTCTTACTTTTGACTTTTTTTAAACTCTACTAAAAAATCCGCGCTTCATCGGAATTATATAGCAGTTGTTTCCCTAGCCCAACAGTTGAAATCCGGTACTTTGCCCGCCGATGCTCCATAATTTCCGACTATTATAGCGGTTCTCAAGCGTGGTGAGGATAGCCCGTAAGCCCATAGCCCTATGCCATAGCCCATAGCCCATAGCCCAGTCATACCTCATGTTTCGCTCGAAAGGCTATATTTCAGTCGATGGCGAGATTTATCAAGGTCAGTTGATTTACAAAATGAATCAACTATTCCCAGGGCAAAAATATATGACCGGGTGGAAACAGTCGAATAGCACTCAAGGAAAACCCTATCAAACTTATTACTTAAATCCGACGATCGAAACTGTTTCAACTGCTGCAATTGTCCGCCGTGGTGTGGATGGAGGGAAAGCACAAGCGGCGCGAAATTTTCTGGATTTTGTGGCTCAAAAACAGCAGCAAGAAATATTTGTCAAGTATGGGTTTAGACGAATTATTAATAGCTTGGATTTAAAGTCTGTAGCAGAAAGTCCTTGGAGTAAAAACATTCCTGGAGCAGAAGTAAGTCCCGGAGGACGATCGCGAGCAAGTCCCGATGCACAAATACTAGAGGAAGTCAAGCGCTTGTGGGTGAGGGCAAATTAGTATTGGGGCGAGAAAAGTCAACCGGGCGCACGGGAAGGGCTGTGCAGTTGGTCTTGGCTGTGGCAGATTCTGCTTGGTAAACTTGGATTCGATCGCGCCCAAGTCGTTTAGCTTGATACAGCGCTTGATCGGCGGCGGCAATCAAAATCGAGGCGGCAGATTCCCCTGTAGGAACCATACTCGCTACGCCCAGACTCACAGTGACGTACTGACTTACCTGAGAACCTGCGTGAGGAAGCTGCAAAGCTGCGATTTTGAGCTGTATGTGTTCTGCTACGAGTTCGGCGCCGCCAATCGCGGTATTTGGCAAAATCACGGCAAATTCTTCGCCTCCGTAGCGAGCTACTAAATCGGCAGGGCGATCGACTGCATTGCCGATCGCCCCGGCGACTTGCCGCAAACATTCGTCTCCACCTGGATGGCCGTAGGTATCGTTATAACTTTTAAAAGAATCAATATCGCACAGAATCAGAGACAGAGGTGTTTGTTCCCGGGCTTGTCTGCGCCACTCCATTTCTAAATACTGATCGAAGCGGCGGCGGTTTGCTAGCTGCGTGAGTTCGTCTAAAGTGGCTAAGCGTTCTAGTTTGAGGTTGGCTGCTTGCAACTGCTGGTAGAGTTCTGCTTGCTTGATGGCGATCGCCAACTGGGTGGCGAGAGAAGACAGTAACTCGACTTCTAACTGCATCCACTGTCGGGGACTGCACTGGTGGGCCATCAGCAGCCCCCACAATTCTTCTCCTTGCACCAAGGGCACTACTAAATAAGCTCTGACATCAAATTGTGCGAGTAAGTCAATTTGATATTGCGGCAAATCTGCGGCCGAGACATCGGCGATCGGTCGGATCGCGCGATGTTGGTACGCTTCAAGATAGAACTCGTCAAAACAGAAATTTTCCAGGGTTTCTCCCAGCATCGGCCGGCAGTTGGGTGCTACAGATTCCACCGTCACCGCCCCCGTCGCTGGTGCAGCGCAGAGACTGCCGCTACAGGGGTTGAAGCGGACGATCATCACTCGATCGGCTTGCAGAAACTGGCGTACTTCGTTGACAGTTGTACTGAGAACTTCGCCCAAATCCAGAGACTGGCGGATGTGCTGAGTAATCGTCGCCATCAACAGTTCCCGTTCATTTTGCTGCCGCAGCGCCTCTTCTGCCCGCTTGTACTCGGTAATATCTTGAGCAGTACCAAAAATTTGTTTGGGCCGGCCCTCGGCTGTGCGGGCGAACACTTGATCGCAACAGCGGAACCAGCGCCATTGGCCCGATCGATGTTTAAGCCGGTATTCCAACTCCAAAATACAGCCATCCTGGGCCTGCGGAAATCTGTGTACGTGCGCTGCTAGTAAGGGTGAATCTTCTGGATGCGCTAACCTCGAAAACAAAGCCGTTTCCATCTGTAAAATTTCTTCGGGAGTGTAGCCCAGCAGCTTAGAAGCTTGACCGTTGACGTAGACGTTGCGCTGTTCGGTCAAATCGTAGATGTAGAGCAAATAAGGCGCCGCGTCAGCAATTTGCTGGATGAAGTGCTGGCTCGATCGCAATTCTTCCTCCACCCGCTGGCGCACTTGCACTTGCTCCAAAGCTTGATCGCGCATGGTGCGGTAAGCTTGGATGCGGTGGGTGAGGTCGGTCACGTCCTGAATCACCAGCAGCGCGTAGAACGATGGGCAATTAACCCCCGGCCAGATTGATGACGAAACTGAAGGTGAAGATTCCGAAGACAAAAAAGCACTTGTTAGTTCTCTTACTCCGGCAGTACCGTCTCGTTTCAACTCAAGAGTCTGGAGAACCCAGTCTCTAATCTCCTGTTCTGCAACGCCAGCCGAAAGGGCCGGCACAGCAGTCACCGTAGTTTGCTGAATTCGCTGCTGGCCGTCTTGCCAAG
>JAYUGZ010000639.1:0-1411 GCA_043767465.1 Cyanobacteriota bacterium | reverse complement strand
TCGTACATCATTACAATGCTAGTTTACAACTCTAAATGCCTACTTTTCTTTGAATTCAGTTTTATTCTCTCGATCCTTTCCTTCAGGGCACTACCATTTATTGCTAATGACTAATGACTGCTGACTGATGACTAATTCCCTAGTTATTTAATTGCTTCTAACATAGCCTGAGAATCAGACAAAAACCCAAAACATTGTTTAACGTTATAAAGAGTAGCGTGCCAGCAATACTCTGGAGATGTCGTAGCTGTACAATCTTTGACTAAAATGCAGTCGTAATTTAGAAAACAAGCATCTTGCAGCGTAGCCATGACGCACTGATCGGCGTTTACTCCTGCAAAGAAAAGTGTAGTTCTTCCCAGGTTCCGCAGGATACTGTCTAAAGGAGTATCCCAAAAGCCACTCATCCGATATTTATCTACACAAATATCCTCGGGTTGCTGTTCCAATTCATCGACAACCCGCGCCGCCCAACTCCCCGCCATCAATACAGATGCGCCGTTTTTTGGCAGGGGATCTCCCAAACCTACGCCGTCGCCTGTGGGATTGTAAACGTGACGGGAAGCTGCACTAATATTCAGCAAATCGGGGCGGTTTCCCCAGTTGATCCAAATAATGGGCACTGCGTGCGATCGCAATTTTGGCAGCAAATTTTGTAAAGGATTAATTGGAGTGCGCGCAGGCGTTACATCTACGCCAATATGTGCTAGCCAACCGTCGGGGTGACAGAAATCGTTTTGCATATCTATCACCAACATCGCTGCTTTTGCTAAGTCCAAACGCAGGGTTTTCGTTTCTGTTTCTAGGGTAACAGGTTGAGGCGCGATCGGCGATCGGGTGATGTCGGCAATTTTGGCATCAACTTTCCAAGCATTCGGCGGTACGCCCAAGGTGCGGAGACAATCAGGATTCATATGGATTGTGACTCAAAAACAATTTCAATTGTAGAACTATTTGATTTATCCTAACTTGCGATCGCCTAATTTTTTGCTAAGATTAAGTATCAGGCGTAACTGTTTTGATAAATTTTAGGATTTATTAACTTTAGCATCCGGCAATCCTAAAATAGGAATAGATGTAAATTCACGGAAAGGGTAAATCTATGAGCTTTACAATTCAAAATGCTTTAATTCCGGTTGACAGCGGTTATGAAACCGCAGACGTGCAAGTGGCGGATAATTGCATAAGTGCGATCGCCCCCAATTTACCTCCTGTAGGAACAATAATTGATGGCAAAAATAAGCTGCTGTTGCCCGGTTTTGTCAACGCGCACACACACTCTTCTGAAATGTGGCAGCGCGGGATTATTCCCCCTTTACCGCTGGAGTTGTGGATTGGCGAATTGTACGATTTCACACCTCTAGAGCCCGAACAAGTTTACTTGAGCGCCCTGGGTACTGCGGTAGAAACA
>JAYUGZ010000638.1:0-9233 GCA_043767465.1 Cyanobacteriota bacterium | reverse complement strand
CGCAAGCGGTGCCGATGGCTGGTGTGGTTATTGTGACTACGCCGCAGACTGTGGCTTTGTTGGACTCCCGGAAGGGGTTGAAGATGTTCCAGCAGTTGGGAGTGTCGGTGTTGGGAATTGTGGAAAACATGAGTTATTTTGTGCCACCGGATATGCCCGACAAGCAATATGATATTTTCGGTTCCGGCGGCGGGGAAAGAACGGCTGCTGAGTTGGGAGTGCCGCTGTTAGGCCGCATTCCGCTGGAAATTCCGCTGCGGGAAGGTGGTGATTCGGGTGTGCCGATTGTGGTGGGACAACCGGATTCTGCTTCGGCGAGGGAGTTGCGGGCGATCGCCGGCCGCATTGCTGGTAAAGTTTCCGTAGCAGCCCTAGCCTAAATTACATTGGAATTAACATTACCCGAAATCAGGAGACGGTAGTGCCCATTAGTGTCAACAACCAGGTCAAACGTAGTCAGAGACTATTGTTCGACTATTAAGGCCAGATCCCCCCTAACCCCCCTTAAGAAGGGGGGGATAAGAGTCCGATCAAAGTCCCCCTTCTTAAGGGGGATTTAGGGGGATCTAGACTTTGCCTAAAAGCGACATTTCTCAAGGGTTTCAGGCTTAAGTTGACACTCCTTGGGCAGTGCCGTGTCCCTACCTGATTATTTTGGGGTAGGGAGACGGCATTGCCGTCTCCGAACTCGATCGCCAAAAAACGGTAAACTATAAACGGCAAACATCACATACAAAAAATTATGATTTTTCCTGGATCGGCTGTTCGAGTTAAAGATAAGGGCGAGATTTACTACGCTTTTCAAGGACAAGTTCAGCGAGTTACCGACGGGAAAGTCGCGGTATTGTTTGAAGGCGGAAATTGGGACAAGTTAATCACTTTCCGGCTGTCGCAGTTGGAACTTGTGGATGCTACGGCTGGTCGGGCAAAATAGTCATTGGTCATTAGTCAGTTGTTATTTGTTATTAGTTATTAGTACCCACTCACAAATAACAAATAATAACCAACTGTCAACTGTCAGCAGTCAACTGTCAGCAGTCAACTGTCAGCAGTCAACTGTCAACTGTCAACTGTCAACTGTCAACTGTCAACTGTCAACTGACTAATATGCGTTTACCTTTACCCCAATTTGCTACAAAAGAGCGCCATCCCGATCGCATTGCTGAAGTCATCGAAACAGCAACTACAGAGTTTTTGGCTCAATGCTTGGAACCGGATGACTTGAGTTTTCCGGTAATGCCGCCTTTTGGGAGTTGGGTGAAGGCCGAAGATGAAGAGTCAAAAAATCAAATCTACGGCGTGGTTTATCATGCTACCACTAGCCCGATCGACTCCGTGCACAGAGCCCGCGCCTTGGGTTTGTCGCTGGAAGAGTTGCGGGAAGAACAACCACAGATTTTTGCGATGCTCAAAACCGAGTTTCGAGTGGCGCTTGTGGGGTTTGAGAAGCCACCGGAAAGGTTGAACGGCCACGGCCCATCGAGGGGTACAATTTATCAATATTTGCCGCCGCGCCCGCCCCAAATTCACCAGGCGGTTTATCGCTGCGAACCGGATGAGGTGATTGATTTTACGGTACAGTTGGATTTTTTGAGGACGCTGCTGGGAGTGACGAATGCGCCGGTGGATGCACTGGTGGCGGCGACGATTCGGGAGATTTATCAGTTGCGGATGCGCGATCGATCTTGGTTGGTGGAAGCGGGCAGGAGTTTAAGTGTTTTGTTGAAAGATGATTACGATCGCTTGAGGGTGATTTTGAGTCAGATTCATCCGTAGGGGACATTGGACAGTTTTGCGATCGTCCAAGAGGACTGTTAATCTTATTAGTCCTCTTTATTCATCGCACTTATTCCCCTACTTTTTCTTGCACTCGCCGATATTTGCCATCTAAACGTTCCTGTCGCTGACGGCGATTATCAGCTTCTAACATTGCGAGGACTTCATCTAATTTTAAATTGACAACATCAAGCTGCTGGCAAGATTCTCGCATCCTAGCAACATTTTGCTGTCTAGTTTCTAAATCTGGTATTCTGGGCTGTTGAGTCATGGCAGGTTCCAACTCCTTTTAATTTCTCGAATACTTGCTTCTGAGCCATCGGCTGCTGCTTCTGTCTCTGCGATCGTCCGATACAGAAACTCTAGCACATCGGCTGTTGCTGCTGGTTGAGATTCTGCTACCTGTTGCAAGATTCTGTGCAAACGGTTGTATGGAATTCTCAGACGTTCCTTGACATTATCAATTGCTTCTAACTCAGGCATTGTTTCCTGTGTTTCGCCAAATTGCTGTAAGAGGGAATATTCTGCTGCTGTTGCTATGTCGAGAAGTGCGACTAACCGCTGTTGTAATCTGAAAATAGTGCTGATAGTTTGGTCTGGTAATTTTGCCATAGATTTGAATCTGGAGTGACAAATTATCAGTATAATAGCACTACAGGATCGCCAATTAGTTTGCAATAATTTATTTAAAGTGAGAAAGATTATATGTGGGTAGAGGTAACAGCGCTAAATCAAGTTCCCGAATGGGGTGTGTTGAAGGTAAAGGTTGACGAAACTTCAGTGATTTTGAATCGTCAAGGCATGAATGTCACTTGTTACCGCAATGCTTGCAGTCATTTGGAATATCCGATCGACATGGGTAAGGTAAGCAACGGTATCATTACCTGTCCGTTTCACAAGTATCAGTTCCAATTAGATAGCGGTAAATGTTTGAATGCACCAGCCGATTCGCTGGAATCTTATCCGGTGAAGATTGAGGGCGATCGCGTTTTTGTAGACATAGATTAGTCAGGGTTTACGCACTCCGACAAAGAAACCGGGTTTTTTACGAAATACTTCGTTACACACCCTAAATTAGGTGAAAAACCCGGTTTCTGGGTTCATGCGTACTTTATACCATTTTCGCGCGTCGCTGACGGAGGAAAACTGCCAAAAGCCCGATCGCCCCAACGATCAAAAGCAGCCATTCTTCCGGTTCAGGAACCCCAGAAACATTCAAAGGATTGCCAGGTTTCGTCAACTCCTCCTTACCAGATTCTACCTTTCTTTCAAATCGATCATTTTTAGCTTCCGCCGCCTTTAGCTGCTGTCTTTGCGCGTCATTAACCAACACAATCATCGAAGAATACGGCGTGACGACTTTAAAAGTTTTAGCCAGGGAGTGCATCGCATCCAATTGAGTCAATTGATTAGAATTTTTCTGCTTGCTAAGTGCGGTGATTAACTGCCGCGCAGCTATCGGTTTAAAACCTTCATTTTCATCATCTGTGATTTTCGCAACCGCCGTCGCCTTCGGAGTTTTGTTGTAACTCCAAACATAGCCATCAACAACATTAACTACAGATTTACCCGATGCTGCTGTCGTCGCCACTCGCTGCATCGCCTCTGTGATATCGGTAGAAACTCCGCCACCGCTATCTTGAATCACCTTTAAAGTTCCATCGTCATAACCGGGTGGTAAGCCTCCCAGATGCACTGTCCATAGGGGTGCAGCAAGGGAAATGGTGTTTTTGCGATCGTCCGATAACTCGTAACTGTGGCGATCGCTCACCAAGAATACAGTATCATAAGTGCGATCGGCGCGCAACTGTGCAAACTGTTGCAGAATATCCTTAAGTTGGAGCGTACCATAAAACGTCAACTTTCCCACATCAAAAGTCCGCAAATCTTCCACCAACTTCGGCGGCATCCCCGCTGCACTCGCCACATACAAATCAACCGTATTTGCTTTTAAACTATTTGCTTTCAACCATTCAAAAGTTTCCTTAACCTGCTTCGTTTCCGCCATACTGCGGGAAGTATCGAGAATAACTGCAAACTTTTTGCCCTGCGGGAGCGAGTAATTTGCATCAACCAGCGGCTTAGCAGAAATTGTATTTCCTTCCGGCAAATTCGTCAGACGCGGTATTAGTTGCTGCTGCGAAACTGCTGGCACAAATCCCGGCAACCAAGTTTCTTTTGCCTCCTTCCCGCTGTATTTAATCTCTCTTCCCGCGATAACTCGGCGAGTATTTTGATTCCAAAAAACATTGCGTTTTTCAGCTAAATTCGGCATCGCCCAACCCTGTGGCTGTCGCATAACTTTATAAGTCAGCCACAGATTCATCTCCGTTGGCGCGTTAGTTTGCGTGCGCGAAAACTCTCGTTTAGCCGGAATTGGAAAAGCTCGCAAACGGTATTGTTTCGGGCCAATTTGTTCGATCAAAGCCGGGTCTACATTTTCTCTCACCTGCTGGTTGTAAACTTGCTGTGCAGCACCTCTGGGCGACACAGTAAATGCAAAACGCCTTTTCAAATCACCAGTATCGCCCAGCCAAATTCCTGTAACTGCGGCGCTTTCCGGCAGTGAAAAGTAATAGAATACTTCTTGCATATTCGGCGTTTGATTTTTGTAAACTTCGTAAAGTTGAACATCAGCCCAATCGCCGTTTTCTTTAACTGTAACTTCTTGCGATTCCAACCATACTTTTTCCTGATTGACATTCAGCAAACCTGCTTTAGCTTCTTCACGGTTAGATGTTGATTGTACCGCGTGTTTTACTGCTGCTGCGTCGCCTTTTTGAATTTCGGTATCGAAGAATTCGCCGTAAAGTTTTTCGGCTTTTTTTACATCAGCATCAGAGCCTTGATACAAAAACGGCGACATTAAAAAATTGTAGCTGTTCTGTAGGTTCCGAGCCGCTGAATCTGGGAACTCAAAACTTTTGTACATCTCATAAATGTGGTTATTTTCTCCCACAGTGCTGAGGTAGCGGTAAGGAGACAAATAAGCGTTAACTAAGCCCGATCGCACAATATCAGACTTGGCTAACAAAGTTTGGCGTACAGTATCATTTGCAGGCGGAGTCGCCAGCATTTTCAGTGCTGCTACTTGTGGCTGTTGCTGCAAAGCTGCGAAAATAGCCAGCCAAGCTGCTATCACTCCCAAACTTCCGATTATTGCCTGATTTTTTCCATATTGGGAACTGAAACTATGCCATATTTTGCGTCCAGATTGGATGTAGAGAAAGCCGTAAAGCAAAGGCATTGCCACAAATAGGCTACAGCTTGCACCAAACAACATTAAGGACAAGATGAGCCACATGGTTCCACTAAAGAAACCATATTTTAACATATCTAAAATTGGTGCAACCCATGTAAAACTAAAGAAGACAGTAACTGTAACAACTGCCACTGGCAGAGCATAAAACATCAGCAATGTAGCCGCCCAAACTCCAATCAGCAACATTAAACTGTGGCATCCTAACTGCAACCATGCTTTTTGCTTGTCTCCTATTAATTGTGCTCGATGATGATTTGTACTGTTGGTAGATTGAGAGTCTAAAATATTTTGAGAATTTTCTCTTTTCCCGAGATATCCGTACAACATTTCTACTAAAAATGCTGCCATGCACAAGGCTAATGTACCGATAGTTTGAGAGCTAGCTGGAGTTAGTTCTCGCAGCACAAACAGCCGGAGTAAACACAACAAAAACAGCGGCGCTTCTACGCCGTAAAACAAGGGCATTAGCTTTAGAGGCTGATTTCTAAAATGCTTCGCCCCTATGAGCGTACACGCTGTCGGGACTACGATTAAAGCTGTCAGTGTCAAAGAAAACTCTAGCGGAATGATACCGTCAATTGTCGCCATAATTAATGGCCCTGCCAATAACGGCAAAATTCCTAGATAAACAATTGATAAAAATGTCAAATTCCACAGCCAAAAAATGGCTTGAAAAGTTGCATCAAATACTGGTTTAGTTTTCATTTACTTCTCCTTTTAAGCTTTCTTTGACGGCATTGTAGACATTGGTAGCAAAGTTTTGCACTTCATCATTTTCAGGATTTACGGAACTGTCAAAGAGAATTGAAACTAGCACCCAAGTATGATTTTTGTGGGTGATGTCGCTGCGGATGCGCGACAAGAAGTTGTCGGTAGTTTGCGCTTGAGATTGCAGCCAGTAGGTTGCGGATAGTTGGTTATCTTTGAGAGATAACCAGCGGGCAGTTACGGCAGGAGTTAGCTGTTTTCTTTCTATGCGATTGACGGGGATGCCGCTGGCTACAAAGCACAGCTCTGGTGCGTGATAAGTCTGCCAAGAGGTGCTGGCTACTGTGAGCATGGAACCGTGCAAGTTACCTGACACAAATCTCTTTTTTTGTGTTTGCGTGTCTGGGTAATTACCAAAGAATTTTTGTTCGCTGGGATTTAGCGGGATTGCTTCGGATACGATTTGTTGCGGAAATTTCAGCGGCGCGATCGCTAATTTGTCACTTTCTACATGATATAATTGAGAAAATGCTGCCAAAACAGCCACGACTGCAATTAGTCCTGGTTTTGCCAGAGGCTGATTTTTAAGAATTTCTGCATCCCGTTGCGAGTCAAAATCAATTTGTTGGGTTGCTGGAAGTTTGGGAATTTTTTGCAGCATCAACCAACTTAAAAAACAAGCGCAAACTAAACCCACAATTCCCAGGGGTACGTGCAGGATTTCTGCATAGGTTGGCTGTTGCCAAACTTGAGCAACCAGCACTAACACGGCAACCCGCGAAGCGTTAGCGGAGACTAAGATTAAGAAGTTGATAGCGCATATTGCTAGCCATTTCAAACTTAATTTGCGGCTTTCTAACCAGGTAGCAGCTAGCAAAAATAGCGTCCCCGCCAATAGGGTTTTAATGCCGCTGCAAGGCACGTCAACGTGAGCGATGCCGTTTTCCAAGACGATGATATCGTAGGAAGAAATAGCGCCAACGTGCAGGGTTGAAAGCAATTGTTCTACTATCTGAGCAGTCATGACTCGCGCCGGCAAGCCCAATCCGTTATTAAACTGAGTGTTGAAGGGTAAAATACCAGCCAGCAAGCCGGCAATTGGCAAGTTTTTTTGCCAAACGTTCGCCTCGGTAAACAAGCCGTACAGCCCGTAAGTTCCGAGAATAAATAGCAGTACGGTAAGTTGTGGGATCTCAATTATCCACTGAATTGCGATCGCCAAAACACTCGCACCCAACATCAATAGCAGCGGATAGCGCCTCAAAACGAAGTTTGCCGAAAATGCGGGCGGGCGATCGCCCTGACTGAGCGATCGCACTACTAATGCTACAATCAGAGAACCAATTACTATCTTGTACAGTGTCGGTATCTCAACAAACGAGGATAACAACCACTTAATAGCCGAGATATTGGCCAAAAACCAAGTGAGTGACAGTAAAGAAGGAGCTACCAAAACCAAATTAACGACAGGATGGGGAGTAACAGAATCTGGAATGCCAGAATCAGGAATATTGGTGCGCTGCATGATATCGCTTGACATTCACGTTAGTGACATCTTAGCTCAGCAAAATTGGTAATGCCTAGACCTGTAAATTAAGTTTTGTCAAGCTTATATTTTCTATACAGAAATGCTAGCGTTATAATGATTTTATCGGAGGTAAAAATGAGCGAAAAAAGTCCAGGGTACAAAATTCTTAGCGACAACAGACAAGCGCGCCATCTCTATGAAATTATAGAGACATATCAGGTGGGCATCGAGTTGAAGGGAACCGAAGTCAAATCTATTCGAGAAGGAAAAGCCAATTTGCGGGACGGATATGGCTTAGTTCGGGACGGCGAAATATGGCTGATCAATGTTCACATTTCCCCCTGGAGAAGTGCTAGCAACTATTTTAATCACGAACCGCGTCGCACCCGCAAATTGCTGATGCACAAGCAGGAAATTCGCAAATTAATCGGCAAAGTCGAAGAAAAAGGTTTGACTTTAGTGCCGTTAAAAATGTATTTGAAAGGCGGCTGGGTAAAACTTGATATTGGTTTGGGGAAAGGGAAAAAACTTTACGACAAGCGCGAAGATTTGAAGAAACGCGAAGACAACCGGGATATGCAACGAGCGATGAAGCAATTTTAGGCGTTGCTGAAGTTGAGGATGAATTCACATTGCTCGTCAAAGCAATTGTTCTTGATTGCAGTCTGAAAGTTATAACGTGAAATAGCAGTTTTCTGATTTTTCTCCGGTTCAAATTCACCACCTTAACCAGTGCTATCAGAGCGCAGCCTGCAAACTCAATTGGTGCGCTCTGATACTACTACCGTAGAGACTAAAAAAATAATCAAACTATTGTGAGCCGTTGCTCTGAGCAGCGCCCCAAGTATGCAAATGTTTGTTTGCACAAGAGCTTGCAGATACATACTGTCGCCCGCCCAGACTAAGTATTATTACTTATTGGAGCGTCAACATTTCAGCTTCTCGCCTCACGATTCCGGCTTCCGGCTTCCTTCCTTCTTGCTTCTTCCTGAAAATATCCGGATTCCTTGTGGAGTCTTACGAAGAATTAATCTATGCTCGAGTACATCTACGTAGTCGCAGCATTAAGCAAACATTTGGCTGTGGAGTTGCAAACCAGAAATGAGAAAAGGGCTCAAGCCTTCCTTCATTTCGTAAGATGATGATGCCATGAGGGTGGCTATTAAATCTCGCAACTAAAATATCAGCCAACTCTCAAGTTTAAATATGCTAAAAACGACATCATTAGCTAACATTTTTAATGTTATGAAAAATCCAGAAAAAAAGCATAATCATTCCAAGTGGGCGGCCCTCATACTGATATTAACAGTAGGCTTGGGCGGCTGGCAATTTGGGTTGCCGGAACTGGCATCGCTGTTTAACAATAGGGGCTTTGAAAACTACAAAGCCAATCGATTGGCTGATGCTCAACAAGCATATGATTTAGCGCTCTCCATAGACCCCAAAAGCCGAACAGCTCTTTACAATTTGGGATGGCTTTGCGAAGAGGTGCAAGATTTAGAATGCGCCAAAGGAAAATATCTGCAAGCTGCCAAACTAGGTATGCCGGCTGCTTACAGCAATCTGGCTCGATTGTATATAGTTGAGAAGAAAAACTATCCTGCTGCCGTTCACTTGCTGTTGCAAGGCCTGAAATTTGCTAAGGACGAGCCAGTAAAATATTCTTTACTCAAAAATTTAGGATGGGCTCGGCTGAAACAGGGTAGATATTCAGAGGCATTGCAACATCTGGATGCAGCGATTAAACTTGATAGTGAAAGACCAGCAACTTACTGCTTAAAAGCGCAAGCCCTAGAAGGGATGAAAAAGACGAAGGAAGCGCTACCGCAGTGGAAAATTTGTCTAAAGTATGCGGATTCTCAAGAATTCGATGAGGATATATGGATAGGAATGGCACGTCAACGATTAAAAGAGGAAAAAACAAATAAATGAAACGCACAGTTTTGCTTTCATCAACCA
>JAYUGZ010000637.1:0-3725 GCA_043767465.1 Cyanobacteriota bacterium | reverse complement strand
AAGCCTATTCTTATGTTATTGGAAACACAAAAATCTAAAATTTTATTATTCAACAAAACTCCGTTAGTTTGTATGCCAAATTCTAATTTAATATTAGGAACATTTTCGGTGATAATCTGTTGAAAAGTTTTAATATAATCTAATCCCGCCAACAGAGGTTCTCCACCGTGCATGATTACAGAAAATTCTGATACTTGGTGTTTTGTGGTATGTTCATCAATTCTCTTACCTAATTGCGTAATAGTTGCTTCAGACATTTTCAAAGGTTGCTGTTGCCAACTTTGATCGCTATGGTGATACATATAGCAATAGTCACAGTTAAGATTGCAACGTGATACTACTTTACAAACAAGTGAACGCAAGGGTGTAGGTACAAATTCAGTCATAACTATATCATCTATTCATCAATTATTTAACTTTTGCCTAAATTAAATAGCTACTATTCGGGGAAAATCGTAGCTATTTAATACTATTTGACCTGTTATAATTGAATATTACCAAGTACCTTTACTATACATCTTATGAGAAGAATGGCTAGAATGTTTACCATGAGCAGATGAACTGGAAGAAAAATCTTTTTCCAAAATATTACCAAGTGCTGTATTTTTGAGTGCATCTAAGTCACTTAAGTCAAATTCTTCAAGGTCAAGAACAATACAATCATTTTGTGAGTGAGTATCAGTGAGTAATCTTTCTTTTGCTTGTGTCATTTTAGGAATGCTCTCGATAAATTATAAACAACGGAAAAAGCACGACTTTCTAAGCCTACGCACTATTTAAGACCATACCAAAATTAAATATGGGAGTGCGATCGGAAAAACTCGGATTTCAACGGGACTTTTGTTGCATAATATTAAGCAAAAAATCGGAAAAGTTCGGAAAAAATAGGATTCAGGTTAAGTTATAATGGGCTAAACCTTTACCCTGTATAGTTTTTATGAATGTAAATCAAGTGTTACAATTTGTCGATCGGCTAGTGGTTGAACGAACGGGAAAGCACCTAGATGATGTTCAAAGGGCTGTAGTTGAGGGGACTTGGGAAAGACAAACCTATGATGATATCGCCCAGAAGTGCTATGTCACTAAAAATCATGTAGGTGATGTAGGTGCTGAATTATGGCAACTTTTATCTGAAATATTGGGTGAGGATATAAAAAAAAATAATTTTCGTTCTAGCTTAGAAAGAGTATATATTGAATCATCTGACAATTCTAATATTTACCATATAAATGGCAGTAATAATCATTTTTATCCTACACAAATCTCAAATCAAATCAGCCCAAGAAATAAGCTCTATGAAACTGAGATAAATACTCAATCTACATCACATTGCGATTTAACAGTAGCTCCTCAAATCATCAATTTTTACGCAAGAGAATCTGAACTTAAAACCCTTTCTAATTGGATATTAAATCAAAATACTCGTTTAACCTCAGTATTGGGATTGAGTGGAATTGGTAAAACTACTGTAGTTAAAAGGTTTGTCGATCTCAATCTACAACAATTTGAAGTAATTATCTGGATCAGCCTAAAATTTCCTAAACCTTTAGAGTTATTGGTTAATGATTTATTGAATGCTTGTAAACAAGAAGCTAAAGAAACTATAGCTGATAAGTTAAAACAATTCTTAGATGTTTTGACATACAAAAAATGTTTGATTATCCTTGATGATGTTCATAATATCTTTGCTACTGCTCAGTTGGCGGGAGAATATAAATCTGAATATCAAGATTATAAAAAGTTTTTTACCATGATTACAGAAAGTGAGCATCAAAGTAATGTGATTTTAATTAGTCAAGAGCAATGTGCGGAAATGGAGTGTTTTGATGAGGAATTATATCCGATTAAATGTTTAGAGTTGTCAGATTTAGATGATGTGGCAATTCTGAAAGGTACAGGATTGAAAAATGAGGATAGTTGGTTAAAGTTAATTAATTTATATGAGGGTAATCCAGTTTATTTAAAAAGTATTGCTATTTTAATTAAAAAGATTTTTGATGGTGAGGTTGCTGAGTTTTTAGCGGAGAATAGCTTGATTATTACCAAGGATATGCAATATAATTTCAACCAGTTATTTAACAGACTATCACCTATAGAACAGCAACTTGTTGGAGAATTAAGTAAGTTCGATATGCCTGTATCCAGAGAATACTTAAAACAGAGTTTAGATTTATCATCAATGGATTTAATTAATGGTTTACACTCCTTACAACAAAGGTATTTAGTAAGGAAGATAAAAGAGGACAAAATCTTGTTTAAATTGTCTTCTGTTTTTCAGGAATATGTAAAGAATTGTTGTTTAAATTTACAACCCTAAATTTGAGATTTGCGCGCCTTGAGTATCGATCGCGATCGCCCTTACATCAGCCTTCACCCCAAAATCCATCCAAGCAGCCGCCATCGCTTTCTCAACCGCCACAGCATTAGTAAAATCCGTTAAAGCCAAAAGCGTCGGCCCCGCACCGCTAATCACCATCCCACAAGCCCCTGCATTCAACGTAGCTTCTTGCACCGCTTCATATCCTCGAATTAGCGATCGGCGGTAAGGCTGGTGAATTTTGTCTTGGAGGGCGCAGCGCAGCCAATCTCGATCGCCCGTAGCCAACGCCCGCACCAACAAACCGAGATGTGCGGCATTAAAAATCGCGTCAGCCCGACTGTAATCTGTTGGCAAAACTTGTCGCGCCTCGGTTGTAGAAAGTTCAAAATCGGGAATCGCTACCACCGGCACAATATCAGGATGCCACGGAATATCGCAAATTTGCCAGGAACCGCCCGGTGTATTGCTAGCAGCGAGGCGACAGCCTCCGAGTAAAGCGGGGACAACGTTGTCAGGATGGCCTTCAAGTTCGATCGCCAACTGCATCACTTCCACCTGACTCAAAGGCGCACCGGCTAATTCATTGGCACCCACTAACCCGCCGACAATCGCAGTTGCGGAACTTCCCAAACCTCTAGCCAGCGGCACTTGCATATCTATGTGTATGGCGACGGGTGGCGGCGATTGGTTCAGGCGATCGTACAAGGTGACAAATGCTACATAGGCGAGATTGCTGTCATCTGTCTTGACTTTAGTCGCTTCTGTACCCGTAACAGTAATTTTTAGTTTCTCGGTTGCTGAGGATTCGAGTCGGGAGAATTGGAAGCGGTTGTAGAGGCTTAAAGCGGCGCCGATGCAGTCGAATCCGGGGCCTAAGTTGGCGGTTGTGGCGGGTACGGTGACGGTGATGGTGGAAGTTACGGACATTTTTTGAGTAATGGATTTGGAGTGTTTAACCGCAGATGTAGGCGGATGAGCGCGGATGAACGCAGATTTAAGAATACTATACTATGTTTGAGGAAGTAGTATTTGCAGATGCTTGAGGGCATCTTGATAATCGTTGGTATTGCCTGCTTTTTGATAGAGTTCGGCGGCTTTTTGATAATCGGCGATCGCACCCGGTTTGTCTTCTAAGAATTCGCGGACTCTGGCGCGGTTGTAGTAGGCGTCGCCGTAGTTGGGGTTGATGGCAATGGCGCGATCGAAATCTGCTTTTGCTGCTGGGTAGTCTTTGAGGTCGCGGCCTTGAATTATACCACGTTTGTTGTAAGCTTTGGCGTAGTTTGGGTTGAGGCGGATGGCTGCGGTGTAATCTGCGATCGCCCCTGGAATGTCTCCTGCTTCTGACTTGGCTAAACCGCTGTTAAATAAGTCTTCAGCGGTATTTTGAACAATTACTATTTGT
>JAYUGZ010000636.1:0-1412 GCA_043767465.1 Cyanobacteriota bacterium | reverse complement strand
TGGGAGTTGGCAAACCCAAACCTTGTAAATAACAGCGCTGCACGTACTTATCCAACAAAGGATCGAGCGACGACAAACTCGGCTGAAATAATACACCTTGCTGTTCTAGCGATCGCAAACCATCCAAATCCACAAACTCATTTTCAAAAGTAATAACATCGCAGTCATCCGCCAATTGAGCCGTAGCCAAAACATCATCAACCGCCGCCAAAACAGCACCAGCAGCAACAGAAACTGCCGGGTCAGTAACATTAGGAGTTTGCACCACCAATTCAATACCCAGCGCGCTAGCAGCATCCCCCATCATTGCAGCTAGCTGGCCGCCGCCGACAACACCCACCCGCTTAAATTTGGCAGAGGAACTCGCAGCGGTTTGATTTGATTTCATATGAGTAAAAATTCGCAAAGTCAACTAACCTATTTTACCGCTATTTGTACCACAATCAATGACATTAATTGCTCAGTCAACAGCGGGAAAATAGTTTTAATTGCAGGATTAAATTGAAACAGAACCTCGAAAAAATCGGCGGCGAAAGTCCTTAATTATTGCACGATGCGAGGCGTTGGGAAAAAGCGATAGAGCCTGACTCATCAAGAAAAGTGCCACATCTAGCAATTCCGTCGCGCCAAGCATGGCATAATTGATGGCACTGCAACAAGCAGACAGGTGCAAACACGGAAAATCAGACATTCAGAGAACAAAAGTTATAGGTGAGGATGCTGTGAAAGTTTTGGTTGTGGGGAACGGAGGTCGCGAACACGCGATCGCCAAAAAATTGCTAGAATCTACGCGGGTTAAACAAGTATTCTGCGTACCAGGCAACGGCGGCACAGCTACCACCAAAGGCTGTCAAAATCTGTCGCTCAACATTGACGACTTCCAAGGCATCGAACGCTTTGTGATGGTCAACAACATCGGATTAGTGATTGTGGGCCCGGAATTGCCCCTATCGCTAGGCATCGTTGACTACTTCCAACAGAAAAAACTGATGATTTTCGGCCCCAACAAAGCCGGCGCCCAAATTGAATCCAGCAAATCCTGGGCCAAAGAATTGATGCTCGAAGCCGGCATCCCAACACCCAAAGCTGCCGTATTTACCAACGCAGAAGCAGCCAAAGCTTATGTTGTGGAACAAGGAATCCCCATAGTCATCAAAGCAGACGGACTCGCATCAGGCAAAGGAGTCACCGTTGCCACTACCGTCAAAATGGCTCACAGCGCCATCAATACCATTTTCCGAGGCGAATTCGGCACCGACAATATCCGAGTCCTCATCGAAGAATTTTTGACAGGTCAAGAAGTATCGATTCTTGCCCTCACCGACGGCATTACAGTGGAACCGCTGCTGCCGGCCCAAGACCACAAATCGATCGGCGAAGGCGACACGGGAGCCAACACCGGCGGTATGGGA
>JAYUGZ010000635.1:0-3728 GCA_043767465.1 Cyanobacteriota bacterium | reverse complement strand
ACTGCCCCCACCAACAATAACGACCCCAGCGGCCGCTCTGGCGACACTCCAAATAGCCCCAGCAACAATAACAATCCCGGCCGTTCTTCGGAAGCTCCCGTCAGCGATCTAAACAACAATACCAATCCCGGCGGCCGTCCTTTTGACTCAACTGCCCCCACCAACAATAACGACCCCGGCGGCAGCCCTAGCGACACTCCAAATAGCCCCAGCAAATAACAATCCCGGCCGTTTTCCCAGCTCTTGAAAAAACAACAATTCTCCTAATTCTCTCAGCATCAAAGACAGCAACTTTGTGATCCAAGCAGCTCAAGCTGGAAGTGCAGCTCGGCAGATTGGCCGTGCAGCGCAGTTCTAGTGCTGCTGTTAAACAGTACGGGCAAGAAATGGTGGCGGAACACACGCAGGTAAATCAAGAACTGATGCGGTTAGCAATGCAAAAGGGCGTAGAATTGCCAAAGCAGATGAGCAGCCAGAATAAAGCTTTGACCGATCGACTTTCTGGACTTTCCGGTACAAGTTTTGACGCAGCTTACAAGCAGGCGATGCTCGACAGCCACAATCAGGCTATTGCTTTGTTTAAGGCTCAATCTTAACAGGGACAAGATCCCCAGTTGAAGGCTTGGGCTACCCAGAAATTGCCCAACCTTCAGCCCCAGTTGCAAATGGTCAACCAAAAGTTGGCAGATATCAGCCAGCCGTAATATTAGCTAAAGCCCGATCGCACTTCACGCGATCGGACTTTGCCTTTGCTGCTGGGAAACTTCGCCTAAATTAATATTTTTCTAACGGGCGATCGCACTTCAGCGCCGAGTCATTCAAACCACCAAAAATTAGTCCTGAGTCTCCACAAAAACAGTCACAGCCGCCACAGCAATCAGCATTTCATCATTTTTGTCATTCAGAGAGGCGATCGCCCTTCCAGGCACAATCATGCCTCCTAGCTCCACAATCAGAGTTTTGCTACCAAAAGGCAGCGCCGCCAAAACCTCATCGTGCCGCACTTGTTCCGGGTACGGAACAGCCACCTTAACCTCAACAATCATCTGATTCGGGTCAGTCAAACCCGCCACTTCCCAGACACCTAGGAGAGCATTATGGGCGATCGCATTTCGTACAGCCCTAGCCGCCGCTACAGTCGGTTGCTGCCCGTGCTGGTCGATACCCATGCCCATTTCAATGATGAAACATTTACGTGCCATAGTTGCCCCTTAGTTAATTTTTGTTTTTAGTCGTTAGCGTTCGCCTCGTTAGCGAAGCCCTCGTAGAGGATTTAAAGCCCGCCCCTACGGGAGGCTTATCAACGAAGAGGATCGCACTCTTTCCCAAAACAATTATCAAGCAAACCGAGCGCAATTAATATTATTTTATAAATCCATATAACCATAAAATAATCATCCCATTTAAAAAAAAGAATGCCACTGTCGGCAATCTCCAAACCCCGATCAAATCAGTCATTCTCAATCTAAAATCCAAAATCTAAAATCTAAAATCGTCTAACTTATGGTAATATAACCAAATTCACCATTCCTCGCGGACTGCAAAACTCATCGCCAGCTTGAATCATGGATAGTTTTCTCCCAATAGCCTACTTTCAAAACCAATTTCTCCCATTTACCGACGCCAAAATTTCCATCGCCACCCACGCCCTGCACTACGGAACCGGAGTTTTAGGCGGATTGCGGGGAATTCCCGACCCCGAAAATGGCGATCGCATCTTACTATTTAGATTAGACCGCCACTGTCAAAGATTAAGTCAAAGTGCCAGCTTCCTCCACTGCGATATCCCCGCCGACAAAATCCAACAAGTAATCACTGATTTTGTCAAAAAAAATCAGCCCAAAAAATCATTTTACATCCGACCATTTATCTACACATCAAGTTTAGGAATAGCCCCCAGACTGCACAACGTAGAAACAGACTTTTTTGTCTATGGATTAGAACTCTCAGACTATTTACCCAAGGAAGGAGTCAACTGTAGAATTAGCTCTTGGTATCGCCAAGAAGACCGCAGTTTGCCCTTAAGAGGTAAAATTAGTGGCGCTTACATCACCTCAGCTTTAGCCAAAACAGAAGCAGTAGAATCCGGCTTCGACGAAGCGATTATGATGAACACCCAGGGAAAAGTCAGCGAAGCTTCAGGAATGAACATATTTGTCGCTAGAAACGGCAAATTAATTACTCCAGGTTTCGACCAAGATATACTCGAAGGAATCACCAGAGATAGCGTGATGACAATCGCCAGAGACTTAGGAATTGAAGTCATAGAAAGACCAGTTGACAAATCAGAACTGTTGATTGCAGACGAGATTTTCCTGTGCGGAACCGCCGCCAAAATTACGCCAATTAACCGAGTAGAAAACTATCAATTGCCCAAAAACCGACCCATCACCGAAAAACTCTTGCACAAAATCACAGGAATTATGGAAAATCGCGATAGCAAGTACAAAGAGTGGGTATTTGCGATCGATCTAAATTAACATTGTAGGGTGCGTCAGTTTAGTAATTCTCAATCATCACCGAAAATCAAATTCTGACGCACCATTTATTCTCAAGAAACCGGGTTTTTATCGGTTCTAGGGATGCGACGAAGTATTTTCGTAAAAAACCCGGTTTCTGGCCCCGCGCGTTAATTTGTTAGTCCGCGGAGGGGCGGTTTCAACCGCCGACTCTGACTAACGACGGTAATTTGTAACTACAAACAAGTTTTACTGACACAAAGCAGCCGCATGATGGCGAATGTGATCCTCCATAAAACTCGCCACAAAATAATAGCTGTGATCGTAACCTTCCTGCATCCTTAAAGTCAGCGGCTGTCCCGCTTTTGCACAAGCATCCGCGAACACATCAGGCAACAATTGCCCCTCAGCCAGATAGGAATCAGCAGTGCCGCAGTCAATCAGAATCGAACGGTTGTATGGCTTTTCCACAACTAATTCGCTCGCATCCCAAGCCCTCCAACTCTCTTGATCCCCACCAAGGTAGTTGGTGAATATTTTTTGTCCCCAAGGGCTACGCACGGGCGCGCAAATAGGCGCAAACGCGGAAACTGAAAGATAGCGATTCCCTTCGGGATAGCTTCGCTTCACGCAATTTTTTAAAGCGCAAATTAAAGCCCCATGTCCGCCCATCGAATGACCGAAAATTCCCTGTTTTTCCGGTAGGGCTAGAAAATTTTCAGCGATTAAATTCGGCAACTCATCAACCACATAACTGTACATTCGATAATGAGCATTCCAAGGTGCGGCTGTCGCATCCATATAAAAACCCGCGCCGCTTCCCAAATCCCAATTGTCGGCTTCCCCAGGAATGCCAGTATCGCGCGGGCTAGTATCGGGCGCCACCAGCATTAACCCATATTTTGCTGCCCATTGTTGCGCCCCCGCTTTTGCCATAAAATTCTCTTCCGTGCAGGTTAATCCTGATAGAAAGTACAGAATTGGTACGGGTTGTGATTCGGCTTGTGGCGGCTGATAAACAGCGAATTTCATCTCGCTGTTGCAGGCTGATGATTGATGGCTGTAAAAGCCGAGTTTGCCGCCAAAACTTTTATATTGTTTTTGCAGTTTGAGGGATTTAGACATGGTATTGGTAATTGATAATTGGTAATTGGTAATTGTAATTAATCTTCGGTCTTATCTCGTTACCAGGCAGAGCCTGGTAACGCATATCTGGAGGCTCTGCCTCCATTTTTAAGAGCGAGGCAGAGCCTCTGGATCTCGGTTCCC
>JAYUGZ010000634.1:0-9263 GCA_043767465.1 Cyanobacteriota bacterium | reverse complement strand
CTTAGTCCCTACCGCGATTAATTGTAGGGACTAAGGCCAAGCCGTCTCCTAATTTGGGCTGTTAATAATTCCGATGCTACCGGATTTGAGATCATTGGCCCGATCGTACATCCATGTCGATCGCCCGCAACTCCTGCCAGTTTCCGAGCCGCTGCTGGAGAGCGTTGGTTTTTTGTCAACAAACCCGGTTTTTTGATGTGACGAGTGCTTCCAAAGATCGGAAAATCCCAAACCTGTGAAGCTATTGGCGATCGAATTAGGGTGCATCTAATAAAAGATTATGCGATCGGCCCCGCTAGCCTTCAGGAAAATTCAATCGATTTCCGCCAATAGCTTCTGACAAATAATCCGCCGCAGCTTCCACCACCGCGATCGCATTTTCGTAAACCATCCGCGTCGGCCCCAAAACCCCAACACTACCAACCGGCACCGATCCCCGGCGGTAAATCGAAGAAATCAGAGTACAACCGCGAATTGGTTCTAAGGAATTTTCCGAGCCAATACGCACCGTTACCCGCTTCCCAGGCCTGTCCAACTCAGGCGATTCAAAAATCAAAGGCCAAAGCAGTTCCTGCTCTTGTTCGAGCAATTGCACCAGAGTTTGAACTTGCTGCAACTGCGAAAACTCAGGTAAGCGCAGGGCTTCTGCCAAACCGCCGATCAGAATCCGCGTGTAGGTTGGATTGCTTTGGCGGCTACTCAAAGCAGCCAGCATGGTTTCCATCCACTCAGCGTAGAGTTCAAAGTCCTGGTCTAACTCGCTCCAGTCTACAGCCGAGAGTTCCGAGAGCGATCGCCCGCGTAACTTGCTGTTCAAAAAATTCGATAAAATCTGCAATTCGCGATCGACAATTTCGACATCAGGCCAGTTACCATCTGCGCCCTTCGGCAACTGCACCAACACCGACTGAGTTTCGTAGGCATCCGTCACCACGATCAGCATCACTTTTCCCGGCTCTAGCTGCACCAGTTGCAAGTGGCGCAAACAAGCCATATTGGTCTGCGGTATCGTGATCATGGCAATGTAACCGCTGATAGTTGCCAGGATTTGAGCAGCGCCGCGAAGTGCCGCATCCATCCGACCATCCGACCAATTGAGCTGGTCTAGTACCTGTTCCACCTTGCGGGCCAGCGTATCAGACGGCTGAATCAACTGGTCTACATAAATTCGGTAGCCGGAGTCAGAAGGGACTCGTCCGGCCGAAGTGTGGGGCTGATAGAGCAGTCCAGCTTTTTCCAGAGTCCCCATGGCATTGCGAATTGTAGCTGGGCTGACACTGAGGTTGAATTCGTCAGCCAAAGCTTTTGAGCCAACGGGTTCCGCTGTTGCTATGTAGTGGCGAACCGTTGCCCAAAGGATGTGTTGTTGCCGATCGGTGAGGTTAACGCGCACAGATATTTAAGTAGAATTAGAATTTAGACTTGAAAGCCACTATTTAATCGAAACGTCTGTCCCAAGAGGGCGATCGGGCAGACTTATCTATTTAACATAACAGATTTTAGGTTAAGGAAGAAGTCAGTTGTTATCGGTTATTGGTTATGGGTTATTGGTTATTAGTTATTGGTTATTAGTTATTGGTAAGTTCTAATGCCCCATGCCCCATGCCCCATGCCCAATGCCCCATGCCCAATGCCCTCTAATCATGTTCTTTCAGAATATTTTGTAGGTAACTAGCCACTGCATCCGGCTGTTCCATCATTGCCAAATGGCCGCAATCAAGCTGAAGGACATTCTCCCCGCAACCTTGGAACATCCAGTGAAAGCTCGCCAAATGCAGCACGTATTTTGGTTCCATAATTTTGTCTTTAGTGCCGGCAATAAAATAAACAGGCTGCTTGAGTTGGGATACTATTTGCGGCAAGAGGTGAATCTCCGCTTCTGTGGTGGATTCCAACAAAGCCCCCAAAGCTGCCTCGGAATCAGCCGCCACGAAATCTCTCAAACGCTGCCGCCCCCACTCCTGCCCGATCGATCTTGCCACAGAATCGCGGGCAAACACGAAATCTGCTAACGGCAAGTTAGACAGCCAGCGGGGACGCATTTTCACTAGCTGTTTGCCGACGGAGCGAAACCGCTCGAATTCTTCCTTTAGATAGATGCCGCCGCCAGCATTGATGCAGACAACACCTTTAATGCGATCGGACAATTGGCTAGCTCCCCAAAGAGCGATCGTACCGCCGAGAGAGTGTCCCACCAGCCAAGCATTAGAAATATCCAGTTTTTCGAGTAAATTTTCCAAATCGCGAGCGTAAGCTGCGGGAGTGTAGCAGGAATTGAGCGCTTGGGAATGCCCGATATCGCTGTCGCCGTCGTCGGCTTGAGAATCGCCAAACCCGCGCAAATCGTAGGTTAGGCACTGATAGTCTGGTGCTAAGCGATCGGTCAAAGGTTGCCAGTAGCGGCGGCTTAACAGCCAGCCGTGGACAAATACCAGAACCGGGGAAGTTGCAGTCGGAGCCGTCAAATCGTAAGCGTGCCGAAACCCTAGGATGTCGATAGTTGCCATAATTTTATCCTACCCGAAATCAACAAGCAAGGCATTAGCATCAAAGATCATCGTGCGAGGAATGACCGTTTGCCTAGCAGCTAAAATCGCTCACCCAGCAATCTTTGTCGCACTCCCTCAGCAATTTTCTGCCCCAGATATTCAGGAATTAAACTTTCATTGGGCCCCAACAAATAAAGAATCAGGCGAGTTCGCCCCCGCCAAACCAGCAAATTAGCATTTACCACCAACAAATCCTCTTGCCAGATGGCATACATAACTTTGTAAAAAAGTCCAGGCTGATTGTCTGCTTCGATCAGCAAAGCTGGCAAGTGGAAAACCGGATCGACGTAAAATTCAGTAGCCACATCCTCCAAACCCGCGTCTAAATTAAATTCTACGGCCAACATCTCTTCAACCTCAAAATGCCCCGCCAAGGCCTCTCGAACCGCCCTACAGACGTTTTCTGCTGTTTTATCTGCCAGTACCTTGCCACCGCGAGATACTACCAATTTGATAAATACCAGCATCGGCGGGTAAATTTGACCGTACAGACTCAGACTGTGAATCGTCAGCCCGTAGGCCGCCAACACTCCAAAAATATCGCTCAGTAGAAAAGACTGGTTCCGGTAAGCAAAATGCAGGGCACTTTTATTACCTTCGGCTCTGATTTCGATGACTGCTTGCCGAGTTTTGTAAAGCTGATAAGCTAATTTGAGGTTTTGCAGTTGGATTTCGCTGCTGACAAATTGCTCATAAAACTGTGGAAACGCTCGGTTAAAGCGCTTGAGAAGTTCTAGTGTAGATGGTTTTAAACCCGAAGCCATAATTGAGGGGAAGGTGCGGGAGATATACTAGGTATTGGCTCTCCCATGCCCCATGGCAATGGGATTTTCGATTTGACTCCAATTGTGCCCGTCTCCTTAGTAAAAGCAGAAGTCAAATCTGTCTGGGAACGTATCACGAAAATGTCACCGTTGCACCATTCCAGCGATCTTTCCCACCAAGCGTATAAGTTCCAGCGCGATCGACGGCACTCAAAAGAAGCAACTTCAAAAATGCCTCTATCCTGGTTCAGGAACAGATTTTACCTTGCCAGCGGATTGTCTGGATACTGGCTAGCAGAATATTTCTACTAAACTTGACGAGAATCAAAAAATATCAGACTCAATACTACACCACAAATCGCTGCTTTCGGCGTAAGATAAGTGTACCTTGACATACTCCCCAGCCTAAAGGCATGGAGATTCTGGATTCAAACGGCAAAAGCAAGTGTAGCTTGTCTGATATTGCCGAGCATCATAGATTGATGCCCCAACCTATAAGATTTTTGGGGATTATAGAGTTGAGACCGGATTTTTACATCTCGCGAATCAACAATATACAACTTATCATGAAACCCGTCCTCTAAAGACGTGGTTCCTACCCCAATTTTTCGGTAAACTGTTGCTCACAAGGCTACCCGCAATTCATCCCACGCCGATCGGAGTGGGTTGATCTGTCGGGATCTCTGTCACATCGTCCAACTTCTACTACCTTAACCGCGCCTGCATGGGTTTTTGGAAAAACTTATTTAGTAGTCCTGAGTCTGCCTCTGTACCCCAAACAGCGGACTTTGAGGAAGATGTGGTTGTTGGGTTAGGCGATCCGCTTTCCCCAACGTTTCGCAAACCCACCTCCCTCGGCAACGCTCGCATCTTTTTCAGTTGCGATCGCGACATTGACCTGTACGAACTCGAAGAACTCTGTAATGCAGTGGGTTGGTCCCGCCGTCCCCTGCGTAAAGTCAAAAAAGCTATTCAGCACAGCTTCCTAGTCGTCTCTATGTGGGAGATGCGGGGCAGCCAGCGACGGCTGGTCGGTTTCGCCAGAGCGACTTCAGACCATGCTTTTAATGCCACGCTTTGGGATGTGGTAGTTCATCCTGACTACCAGGGTAAAGGCATGGGCAAGGCGTTGATGAAATACATCATTAAAAAACTCCGCAGTGAAGACATCAGCAACATTACCTTATTTGCTGACCCTCAGGTGGTGGATTTTTACCGAAATTTGGGCTTTATGTCCGATCCGGAGGGGATTAAAGGTATGTTTTGGTATCCAGATTAGGTTATGGGTGCAGGTCGGCGTTGATTTGTTCAGGAAATGCAATATTGACGCTGCCAACACCTCAGAAGCCTATGTGCTACGGTCATTTACGCTCTTGATGTTTCGCAGCAGAGCCGTGATGAATCAGTCCAAGTATTGTCAAACCGCACAACCTGAAAACAACCCCGGCGTAGCACCGAAAGATAAAATTAAAAAAAGCTTGACAAGCTTGGGGTTGTGTGCGTTAATTGTTAAAGGATAGCCAACTATCACAACGGGATGTAGCGCAGCTTGGTAGCGCGCCTGCTTTGGGAGCAGGATGTCGCAGGTTCAAATCCTGTCATCCCGATCGCACAATGTTAAACAATAGACTCATACAGAAACTGTCTCTGATGTTTACGCTTGGTCAAAGTGGAAACAGATTAAGGCAGTTTTTGTCGATCGTGTCAAGGCGCCAGTCTTTGCGTTAATGTGTTTCAGGATCGCGGATGGTGGAAAAAACATGAAATCATTAGTTCGTTTCGGCGCAATATTAGGAATTGTCGGCTGCACTTTGCTGGGCCCTTCGCCAATTAGCAAGATGTCTGCGCTCGCACTGCCGGAGCCGCAAATTTTGGAAAAATTGCGATCGGTGCCAGTATTTACGATTACAAACGCTCAGGGTGCGTTCCTGATCGATTCTGTTCCCAAGCCGGGTCAGGGTCAAACTGGCAACGCTTCTGTGGCAAGAATTTTCATCAGCCAGAAAGATGCTCAGGCTTTTCTCGATCAACTGAAAACGAGAAATCCTCAGTTGGCCGCATCGGCGCGGGTGATGCTCGTGTCGTTGGAGGAAATTTATCAGATCGCTCAAGCCAATAAAGGCAAGCCGGATCAACTGCTGTTTGCTTTTATTCCGGCTCCGCAGCAGGTGCAGTCGGCTAAAACTGTACTTCAGCAGACTGGGCAACAAGTGAACGAGTTAAACGGTGTACCTCTGTTTTTGGCGAGAGGTGGCCCGGAAAATGGTTATTTGACGATTCAGCGGGGCCAGCAAGAAGAGCTTCCCTTGTTTTTTAACAAGGAAGATTTGCAGGAAATGGTCGAGCGTTTTAAGCAGCAGCAGCCGAACGTGACTTCCACCATTAAAATTGAGGTGGTGAACTTGGAGAGGATTTTGGAAGCTTTTCGCACAGAGAACGACCCGTCTTTGAGTCAAATGATTTTGGTTCCGTCGCGAGAGTCGCTGGAATTTGTCCGATCGCTCCAACCAGCCGGTGCCGGCCAAAATCCACAGGTGGCTCCGGCTCGGCCTGCTGCATCTCCGGCTCCAGCTCGGCCAGCTCCAGCTCCAGCTCGGCCAGCTCCAGCTCGTTAACAGTTGACAGTTGACAGTTGACAGTTGACAGTTGACTGTTAGCTGTTAACTGTTGTCGTTAGTTACCAATGCCCTGTTTGGCCGATGCCCGATGCCCAATTCCCAAAAAGTCTTATGTTTGTTTCTGGTTTAGAGCTTTGGCAGTGGGTGAATCAAGCTAAGATAAATGCGATCGCCTCCCATATTCCCCAAGCAGAACTCGACTGGCTGCTGCAAGAGCTGGCAGGTTTGGATAAATTGGCTCTGCGCTTAGAGTCGTTTAAAGATTTGCCAAAAATTGAATTAAAGTTGCCTTTATCAGAACTCGATCAACTGTGGCAGCGGCGCTTGCAGGAACGGGTGCCTGTGCAGTATTTAACGGGAGTTGCACATTGGCGGGATTTTTCGCTGAAAGTAACGCCGGCGGTGCTAATTCCTCGTCCTGAAACGGAATTGCTGATCGATTTGGCTGTGGATGCTGTTAAAAGCTATTCAGTTAATCCAAAATCGGATTGGGTGGATTTGGGAACGGGTAGCGGGGCGATCGCGATCGGCCTAGCTTCGGAGTTGACAAATACTACGGTTCATGCAGTAGATTGCAGTTCGGCAGCTTTGGCAGTTGCTCGACAGAATGCTGAGAATATGGGCTTGGCATCGCGAGTTAATTTTTATCAAGGTTTGTGGTGGGAACCGCTAGAATTTCTGAAAGGTCGCGTTAGCGGGATGGTATCTAACCCGCCTTATATTCCCAGCAGCACGGTGCTGACTCTGCAACCGGAAGTTTTGAAGCACGAACCTCATCTAGCCTTAGATGGCGGTTTAGACGGCTTAGATTGCATCCGGCATTTGGTAGAAACGGCTCCCGATTATTTAGAATCTGGGGGAGTTTGGTTGGTGGAGATGATGGCGGGACAAGCTGAGCAGGTAGCTGATATGTTGGAAAGTCACGGGAGTTACGATCGAGTTCAGATATTTTCGGATTTAGCCGGAATCGATCGCTTTGCTTTAGCCTATCGTGTTTAGATTTCAAAAATATGCGGCTGTTCTCAAATAGACTTGCATGGGATTTGTGCGCTCTTTAAACTAGAAATTGTCTGCGTTGATCGGCCTGACATCTGCGGTTAACTGATCAATCAAAGATTTATGCAAAATCTCAAATCTCAAATCTCAAATCTAAAATCCGATGACTCAAGTTTCGATCGCCTCCTTGATTCAAGGGGCAATTTCAGGAGATCATATTGTCAGCTTTCCCACTGATACTGTACCCGCTTTGGCTGCAAAACCCGATCGCGCGGAGTTGATTTTTGCAGCTAAAGGGCGCAGCCAAGACAAACCGCTGATTTTGATGGCAGCCTCGGCGGAGGCTTTGTGGCCTTACGTGCAGGGGAGTCCAGCAGAGTTGAATTTGTGGCAGCAAGTGGCCGCATCCTATTGGCCTGGGGCGCTCACTTTGGTGCTGCCGGCTTCGCCACTGGTGCCGCCCGCCATGAATGCGATCGATCGCACTACGATCGGGATACGAGTGCCTAATTTTCCCCTGGCTCTAAAGATTCTAGAGCAGACAGGCCCTTTGGCGACTACGAGTGCTAATTTATCCGGCCTTGCGCCTCTGGAGTCGGTGGCAGAAATTGAGGCGCAGTTTCCGGAAGTCTTGACATTAGTTGCGGCTGAATTAGCAACAGCGCCAACAGCGCCAACAGCTTCGAGTTTGCCTTCGACTGTGGCTAAATGGACTGGTAGTAATTGGGAAATATTGCGACAAGGCGCGATCGAGCTAGAATGCTAAAAGCTAAACTCCTAGGCAAAGTAATATGGCGCCGATCGGCTGGAGCGACTTGATATATTTAGGTATGGGACTGGCACTGGGTTTGGGAGGCAGTTTGATTTGGCGCGGGCGGCAAAAAAGCTCGCAACAGCCAGAACCTGCGCCCAAAGTACCACCAACTCCTCAAGAAATTAACTTAGAGAAGTTTGATGCCCTCGGAGAGCAACTGAAGCAAACTCAATTGGCTTATCAGATGGCATCGGAGATGAGTCTATTTAAGGGGGGTTTTTTGGCTCGAACTTCTCATGAGTTGCGATCGCCCCTGAGCACTATGATTGGTACGCTGCAATTAATTCTCTCGGATTTGTGCGACGATCCTGCTGAGGAACGAGAGTTTGTCGAACAAGCTCACGTCGCAGCACTCAAGCTGGTGAAATTGATAGATGAAATTATCTCTGTTGCTAAAACTGAACACGGCACTGACAGGATGGATATTGAGCCGATTCAGTTAGCTAAGGTTTTTGATGAAGTTGATGATTTAACTTATTTACAAGCTGCTAATCGCAGCATTCGTTTGGAGATATTGCCGCCAGATCCGGGGATTTATGTATTGGCAGATTTGCCGAGGTTTAGGCAAGTTTTAGTCAATTTGGTAGATACTGCTATTGCTCAAATGGAGGAGGGGAGTATTTCTGTTTCTGCGCATTCTTCGCCGGAATCAGGCTGCGTTCACATTTGGGTGGACGATCAGCGTTCGGTTAGTGCTTGGAGCGAGTCTTGGGATTTGCTGAAGCACGATTTGGAGTGCGATCCTACTAATAGCAGCGATAATTCTAAGGTGTCTTCTGGGATGAGGTTATTGATGAATCAGACTCTTTTAACTTTGATGAATGGCAAGTTGGAGGTTCTGACCGTGCCTTCTGAGTCGGAAGAGTCCAATTTTAACCGCACTCAGTGTTCTATTCCTTTGGCAACTTTGTGATGAAGGAAGTTCGGCAACGGATTTTGTAACGGATGTAACGGATTTAGCGGAGGTCGAGAAGTTCAGCAACGGATTGTGTAACGGATTTAATTTAACGGATTTAGCGGATTTAGCGGAGGTCGAGAAGAGGGCAACGGATTTAACGGATTTAATTATTAATAGGTAGTAAGGTGCGCAATGCGCACCCTACGTATTATAGATTTTGGCGTAATTTTTGTGCTGGTTTAGCAAATAGCAGTTAGCAATTCGCCATTGCTAATTTCTAATTCGACATTCTCTTCTAAGAGCTGATTTTCAAGTACCATTGTAGTGCTGGCGTTGTGCTGAAAACCGATGCGCTCGTAGAAGCTTTGCTTGTAAGTTGTCATCAGGTAAACTCGCTCTACTCGGCACATTCGAGGGTGGCTCAAGACGGTTTGCACTAATTTGCGGCCGAGTCCTGCACCTTGATAATCTGGGTGAATGGCGACATCCCAGATGGTGGCTCGATAGATGCCGTCTGATGTGGCCCTGGCAAAGCCGATCGCCCTCGCGCCGTCCCAAACAGTCACAACAGGTTCGCTGTTGGCGATCGCAATTTCCCAATCTTCTCTCTTTCGTTCCCTCGCC
>JAYUGZ010000633.1:0-3746 GCA_043767465.1 Cyanobacteriota bacterium | reverse complement strand
CTAATCTCTTGCAAGACCGCAATCAACTGCATCAGTTGCTGTTAGATTGCCAGCAGTCTTTAACTGACAAATATCAAACAAAAATAGTTAGTATTTCTCATGAGATTTATCCCCTCGATCCGCTAGCTGTACTGCAAGAGATTTCCGAACCTTGTCAGCGCCATTTTTACTTTGAAAAAACAGACCCTATTCCAGACAAAAGTTTTGCAATTGCCGCCCTAGATTCGGCAATCCATCTCACCGTAGCCGGAAGCGATAGATTTACCTTAGCGCAAAACTTTATTCGTTCAACACTTGCCAGTACAATTACAATTGGTGCGGAACTATTGCCATTTAGCGGGCCTCACTTTTTTTGCAGCTTTGCTTTTTTTGATGAAAATATATACGACAATTCTTACTTTCCGCCCGCTACCATATTTTTACCAAAATGGCAAATTTCTAGACAACAAGATAGCTATATCCTCGTCGCGAATGCCCTTGTAGAAAAAGATATAAATGTTAAAAATATTGCTGAAAACATCTGGCAAACTTTTGATAAGATTGCATCTCGCAAACACCCTAAATTAACTAATCACATCAATAATTCGATATCTTTCAAACAAATACCCGTAAATGATGCCACTCAATTTAAAACATCTGTCAAGTCTGCCTTAGAATTAATCGAGTCTAAATACTTTAGTAAGATTGTTTTGTCCCAAGCCATAAATGTGGTTTCTCAAACCAATTTTAGTGTCATCGATTCATTGAACAACTTGCGCCTCAGTTATCCAGGTTGCTATGTATTTTCAACCAGTAATGGCAAAGGTCAAAACTTTATTGGTGCTAGCCCAGAACGCTTAATTAGCATTCACAATAATCAATTATCAACAGATGCTTTAGCTGGTTCAGCACCGAGAGGGAAAACGGAAGCAGAAGATGCCAATTTAGCGACAGGTTTATTGCACAGTGAAAAAGATATTCGAGAACATCAAGTTGTGATTGATTTTATAGTTGATCGCCTTGATAAACTCGATATGACTCCCAATTTTTCCCCACTTCCCAGACTTTTAAAATTATCAAATATTCAGCATTTGTGGACACCCATAACTGCTCAAATTCCGACTGGTATTCATTTATTAAAGATTTTGGCCCAACTGCATCCAACCCCAGCGGTAGCCGGCGTGCCCAGAGATATCGCCTTAGAGCAAATTCGCCGCTGCGAAACGTGCGATCGCTCTTTGTACGCAGCACCCATCGGCTGGATAGATGCCCGCGGTAATGGGGAATTTGCGGTGGGGATTCGATCGGCATTAATCAATGGCGATCGGGCTATACTATATGCTGGTGCCGGTATTGTCGCCGGTTCGGAACCGGAAAAAGAACTAGCAGAAATTCAGCTCAAATTACAACCACTTTTAAATGCTTTGGTTTAGACTTATCGGCGGTTTAAACCGCGTCTTGTCAAACAAAGTCCGGCGGTTTAAACCGCGTCTTGTCAAACAAAGTCCGCCTGCGCGGACTAAGAAATTGACTCGTTAATAAACAGAACAAAATGATTGATTTCCGCAACACAAACACTCTCTGGGCTTCAATATTAGCCGAAACTTTACAGCGTCTAGGATTAACTACCGCTGTGATTTGTCCCGGTTCGCGATCGGCACCATTAACAATAGCCTTTGCCCAGAATAACCAAATCGAAACTATTCCCATACTAGACGAACGTTCAGCCAGCTTTTTTGCATTAGGAATTGCCAAAAAATCTGGTTTACCTGTTGCACTAATTTGTACATCTGGAACCGCCGCCGCCAACTTTTATCCTGCTATCATAGAAGCCAGAGAAAGTCGAATTCCGTTGCTAATCTTCACAGCCGATCGACCTCCAGAACTCCGAGATTGTCATGCTGGACAAGCGATTGACCAAGTTAAAATCTATGGCAATTATCTCAACTGGCAAGTCGAATTAGCCATACCTTCTACGGAAATAGCAATGTTAGGCTATTTGCGACAAACTGTAGTGTATGCTTGGGATCGATCGCAATTTCCGACACCCGGCCCCGTCCACCTCAACATCCCCTTTCGCGATCCACTTATACCCATTTTAGATATTGCTGTAGCAGCTTTAGAATCACAATTTGATATTGCAGATTTTTTTGCAGGATTAGAACCGATTGTTATAGGAGAAACTTCTACCCCCCCCAGCCAGGGCGGGCACGGGGGCACCGCCCCTACAAGGGGGGGAGTAAGAAGTGCAATAGAACAATGGCAGAAGTGCAGCAGAGGGATAATTATTGCGGGTGTTGCACAGCCTCAGTTTGCGGAAAAGTATTGTAGTGCGATCGCCCAAATTTCCCAATCCTTAAACTGGCCAGTTTTAGCAGAAGGACTATCCCCACTCAGAAACTACGCCCAACTCAACCCCCATCTAATTTCCACCTACGATTTAATCCTGCGAAACCGCGAATTAGCCGATAAATTAACCCCAGAAATCGCCATTCAAATCGGAGACTTACCCACAAGCAAAGAACTCCGAAACTGGTTAGAAAAAACCCAACCAAAACGATATGTAATCGACCCCAGTCACCACAATTTCGATCCCCTACACGGCAAAACAATACACCTGCGAACCTCTGTAGAAAATCTCGCAACTGCTATCTCCCTTCATGTCCCCCCCCTTCTTAAGGGGGGGTTAGGGGGGGATCAAGATCGGGGCAACCACGGGGGGATTGCCCCTACAGACAATGAAACAGAAAACCAGAATTTTGTAGGGGTAGTGCCCCCGTGCCTACCCCTCCCCACCAACGAGGGCAACCACGGGGGGATTGCCCCTACAGACAATGAAACAGCCCTGGGGTTAGGGGGGGATCTGGCATCTTTCGCAAGTGAATATTTAGAACTTTGGCGCAACACCGAAACCCAAGTCAGACAAACAATAGATCAAAAACTATCAACAATTAACAACATCATCGAACCGAAAGTTTCCTGGCTGCTTTCCCAGATTTTGCCACCAGGAACACCGATATTTATTTCTAACAGTATGCCCGTCAGAGATGTCGAGTTTTTCTGGAAACCAAACAACTTAGAAATAAAACCTTTTGTCAATCGCGGGGCTAACGGCATAGACGGCACATTATCAACAGCTTTGGGAGTTGCACACCGCAATCAAAGCAGTATTTTGTTGACAGGCGATTTAGCACTTTTGCACGATACGAACGGTTTTTTAATTACCAATAAATTGGTCGGTCATCTGACAATTATTTTAATTAATAACAACGGCGGTGGCATCTTTGAAATGTTGCCCGTTGCCAAATTTGACCCGCCATTTGAAGAGTTTTTTGCCACACCGCAGCATATTAATTTTGCTCAGTTATGTGCAACCTATGGGGTGGAACACCAAATAATTGATGATTGGGAGCAGTTAAAAGAAAAATTAGTTTCGCTGCCAAATAACGGGATTCGGGTCTTAGAATTGCAAACAAATAGGCACTCGGATGCTAAATGGCGGCAAGATCATCTAAGTAAATTTGCCAAAGGTTTGTAATTTCAGGAATCTACTCGTTACTAGGCAGAGCCTAGTAACGCAGATCCGGAGGCTCTGCCTCCATTTTTCCTGCTAGAAGAGCGAGGCAGAGCCTCTAGATATGGGTTCCCAGGCAGAGCCTGGGAACCAGTTTAGACTGGTACTTGAGCTAGTAGCGAATCTAATTGTCCTTCTGCGTCGAGTTTGTGAATGTCATCGCAGCCGCCGACGTGTTGGTTGTTAATAAAAA
>JAYUGZ010000632.1:0-3746 GCA_043767465.1 Cyanobacteriota bacterium | reverse complement strand
GGGATCTCCGGGGCCAGAAAACACCCTAGGTCGATCGACAAAAATAATGCCCGATGCCCAATTCCCGATGCCCTACTTTTTATTCTTAATAATATCCTCCAACTTTTTACCAGCAGGAAGTTCAGTAAAAACCCGATCGCCCGCTTTAGCACCCTCTAAAATCTGAATCTTGTTACCAATAGTCGATCCAACAGTCACAGACTTAAACTTCGGCTGCTGTTTCTCGTCGGGAACCAGCACACCGGTTTGACCTTTATTCGTCACAATAGCCACCGTGGGGACAACCAAAGCATTGCTGAGCTTTTGACCGACAAATTTCAAGTCAACATTCATCCCAGACTGCAAGAAATCCTTGCCCGTATCGAGCGCAACTCGCACTTGAAACAGCGTCACATCCCGCTCTTTTACAGCTTCCGGCGCAATTAACTTAACGCGGCCTTTAAACACTTTATCTGGATAAGCATCAGCCACAATTTCCACAACTTGACCCGGTTTAATTTGACTGATATCTGCTTCTGGAACTTTCGCCAAAACTTCCACATCTCTAGCTAGAGCGACAATCGATGTCGAAGTTGCCGAAGTAGCTTCCGATGCCGAAGTTGCCGGAGTTACAAAAGCTCCTTGAATCGCGTATCTTTGAGTAATAACTCCTGCAAAAGGAGCGCGAACTTTCGTATCTTCTAACTGCACTTCTTGGAAGCGGACTTGAGCCTGAGCTTCGGCTAAATCAGCTTTAGCCGAAGCTATTTCTTCCGGGCGAGCACCGTTTTCTTGTACGGCTAATTGGCTTTTTGCTTCAGCAACTGCTGCTTGGGCTTTAGCAATTTCTTCTGGACGATTGCCGTTTTCAATTTGCGCTAATTTGCTTTTCGCTTCAACAACTTCTGCCTCACCTTTAGCAATTGCTTCGGATCGCGTGCCGTTTTGTAACTGCTTCAATGCTTGCTGCTCGACTTGCGCCGCAGCTTGCAGTTGCTGAATTTGCGACTCCCGACTTTCTTGCAGTTGTTGCAAGCGTTTTTGGGCTTCTGTTACCTTAGCTTTGGCAGTGCGATTTTCCTTGATCAGTTCATCGAGTTTATCTTGAGCAAGAGCACCTTCTTGGACTAACGGGCGGTTGCGTTCTACCCGCTGAGCTGTTAGTTCGGCTTGAGCTTTACTCGATTCAATTTGCGTTTGTGCTTGGGCAATTTCTTGTTTGACACTGCCAGTTTGAGCATCTGCTAAACGGGCTTGAGCTTGGGCTAAACGAGCTCGCCCTTGACTGACTTCTTCCACGCGGCTGCCGGCTCGCAGTTGCTGCAAACCTGCTTGAGTTTGCTGTAAACGAGCTCTAGCTCCTGCAACTTCTTCGACGCGACTTCCGGCTTGGAGTTGCGCTAGAGTAGCCTGGGCTTGCTCTAAGCGGGCTTGGGCGCTGGCGATGTCTTCCGATCGATTTCCGGCTTCAATTTTGGCGAGTTTCGCTCGGATGCTGGCTTCGCGGGCCTTGGCTTGAGCCAGTTGAGCTTCCACATCGCGACTTTCCATGCGGGCAACGATTTGTCCTGCTTCGACACGATCGCCCTGTTCGACAAATAACTCTGCGATCCGGCCGGAGCCTTTGGGGCTGAGATTCACGCGCTGTACGGGTTGCACCGTCCCGCTCGACGTGATCCGCACCGTCAGGTTTTGCGCTTCCACCGGCACTGTCATCGCTGCGATCGCATCTACTTTCGGTTGCGATCGACTTTTTGATATATATATGGTAGTCGGTACAGCTAGCAACCCGGCTGCAACCAAACCGATCGCCCACCGCGACATCTTCCGCCCGGGTTTTTTAGGGGACTGCTTTTGGGCGGTTTTTTTATCTGCAATTTTAGTCTCTGGGGCCTTGGTGTCTGCAATCTGAGTATCTTCCACCTTGACCTGAGCAGTTTCCTTTTTGGGGCTAACGATCATACCGACTCACCTAATTTAAATCTCAGGATTACCTTAAAGGTAAAATTTTTTCTGATGCGCGGCATCGTCTTTCAGACTCATCCGATCGGGTGATTTAAAAAAAGTTCCCCAACCAGCACCTGTAAACAATTATAGCTAATCTTTGCACTTTATTAAATAATGTTAAGTTTTTTCAGTCTCAAGAGGTAAGTTCAAACTTCGATCGCGCCAAACTCACTCTCTGCGAAGGCTTTCGCCCGGTAGCGAGAGCTACTAAACTGGCGTTGTGGGTTGTCTTGTATGGCGATCGCACAGTGCGCACTTCGTAACGACACAGCACGAAGACGCTGACTCTCATAAACTTGGTTTGTCGATCGCGCCTTGCCCAAATCCTGAATATCGATCGGCCCTGTGCACACAACAGGTTAAAATATTTTGCAAATCGGTTAAAAATGGAAAAGCCCCAACATGAATCGTCCTCAAAGCGTTACAGTTCTGGCAATCTTACAGTTAATTAGTGGCATCTTCAGTCTGCTTGACGGCTTGTTCATCTTACTTTTTGCAGGCGTTTTGGGCGGTCTCGGCGCGGTTGGATTCGGTGCAAAAGTTGGGACAGTCATCGGCGGCTTCATTGCAATTTTTTCGGCGATCGCGATAATTATCGGAATTATTTCCTTAGTCTTAGCATGGGGTTTGTTTCAACTCAAAAAATGGGCTTGGACAGGAACATTCATTATCCATGTCCTCGCCGTCGTCACCCAAATTGCCAAAATGTTTGGTAGCGCAGGTGCAGCAGTCAATTTTCTATCTCTGGGTTTTGCGATCGCTAGCATTTACTACCTGCTACAGCCGGATGTTAAACAAGCCTTTTCTGTAGAACTTCCCTTCTAATTAACGGTACTGAATTCTCGGGTCAAAAAAAGCATAGGAAATATCAACCGCCAGATTGATCAGTACAAAAGTCACAGCCACAAAAATTACTCCTCCTTGCACAATTGGGTAATCCCGCGTCAGAATCCCGCTATAAATCCAAGAACCAATTCCCGGCCACGAGAAAATCGTTTCAGTCAGAATCGCGCCACCCAAAAGCGTGCCGAACTGCAAACCTATAGTTGTGACGATCGGCAAAAACGCATTTTTCAAAGCGTGTCTCAAAATTACCCAAAATTCCGGCAAACCCTTAGCCCGCGCCGTGCGGATGTAATCTTGCGCCAGCACTTCCAGCATCGCAGCACGAGTAATCCGAGCGATAATAGCCAGTGGGATAGTACCTAAAGTCAAGGCTGGGAGGATGAGATGGGCGATCGCATCTCGGAAAGCAACCAAATCCCACCGCAGCAAAGCATCCACAACATAAACGCCCGTAATCGACTTAAAACCAAACCCCAAATCCACACTAATTCGCCCGCTAGGGGGCAGCCATTTCAGATAAACAGCAAACAAATAAATCAACATCAATCCCAACCAATATACTGGCAAAGATACCCCAATCAAAGAACCGCTCATCGTCAGATTATCCACCCAGCTATTTTTGCGAACAGCAGCCAAAATCCCCGCCGGAATTCCGATTAAAAGAGCCACCAACATCGCCGCCACCGACAGTTCCAAAGTAGCAGGCCAGCGACTTCTAATTTCATCAATTATGGGAATTCCGCTAATAATACTATTTCCTAAATCGAATCGAATCAAACTACTTAAAAAAGCCAAATATTGCAAAGGTAAAGGCTGATTCAAACCCAATCTCGCCCTCAATATTTCCACCTGTTCGGGAGTTCCGCGTTCTCCCAAAAGCACAGTCGCCGGATCTCCAGGTATCAGGTGCAAAA
>JAYUGZ010000631.1:0-9288 GCA_043767465.1 Cyanobacteriota bacterium | reverse complement strand
AGAATGAATATGCTAGCGGTCAACAAATTGGTGAATTAGCAAAGAAATTTCAGAGACAATCTGGGGCCATTCGTTCGCGATTGCAAAAATTAGGATTGATGGAATAATATCGAGGGAATTGGGAATTGGGCATAGGGCATAGGGCATGGCAACTAACAAATGACTAATGACTAATGACTAATGACTAATGACAAAGCGATCGCCCTTTTTTTCAAAAGAGCGATCGACTTTGCTTATTTATTCAGTACCCGCTGCCAACAGCGAGCTACTAACATCACATCTCAAGGCTTTTTAGCCTTGCTCTACCTCATTCTAGAAATCTTGCGGTAACAAAGAACTTAAACGCTCCAACAAAGGGTCGGACTCCCGACGAGGAGCAACCTCAGCATCAGAAACTAAATCATCCGCTACAGACTCAGACTCAATCGAGTCAGGCTCTACTACTTTTGAAACTTGGGCAAAAGAAACTTGAGCAAACTTACTGTTAACACTCCCCTGCAACTGATCCAACTGCGCGCCCAATTGACTCAGGTGATGTTCCAGTCCTTCCAAACGGCTTAATTCCTCAGCAGAAACATTGCGCTCGAACTCAGAAAATCTGACCGCAAGTTCAGCAATACGCTGTTCCAACCGCTGAGAGCTATCTGTAGAGCTACCAGACTCAGACACAGACAAAAACTGCCACAAAGCTTGCTTGCAGAGATTGCTGAAAGTCTGATACTTCGTAAAAGCCAACTCTTTTTCAATAGCGGCCAACAAAGTTTGATCCGCAGCATCTTCCGTAAATGCCACCGAGAAATTCGCCTTATTTTTTGCCCACAGTGCCATAGGGTTCAAGCCTTAATGCGTTACTTAATTGTGGCTAGCTGAGCCTCAGCATAAATAAACTGTCCCAAAGCATTAGCTTTCCGAGAAGGTTGAGCCAAGTGAGCCTTAAGATTTGCTTCTTTGAGCAAGGGTTGCAGAACCTCCCAGAAAAACTCGCCACCACCGCCAGTCAGAACCACATCCGTCACCCGTTCCGGTAGCCACTGCACCAAACGTTCGGACAGTTCGTTAGCGAAAGCCTCCCGCAAATCCTTAATAATGGGATCTAAATTAGTGGGCTTAGTCGCTCCTCTCGGACGGTAGAAACGCTGGCCTTCCGGTTTGTTTACCGCTTCCAGTAAAGACAGGGATTGAGGGTCTGCCCCCGGAATCTTTGAGGCAACTTGTTCGTAGAACTTGTTCATGGCGAAGGAATCGCTTTTAGAAGCTGCCCGGGCGAACCGGAAACGATCAACCATTAACAAATCAGTAGTTTGGTGTCCGATATCGACAACAGCCACCGACAGTTCGGGCAACTCCGGCGAAAACTCCTTGTTGTCTTGAGCCTCGCACCAAATCAGGCTGCCGAATCCTTCCGGCATTACCCAAACGTGGCGAATATCAATTTCCAAACGCTCGCCGCGGTACACCACAACGTGGGGAGAGCGCAGTTGGCTGATAATCTCTTCCTTTTCTTTCTCAAACTGATCCTGCGAATAAAAAGGCAAACCCAGCACTACTGCCATTTCGCCCTTCATCTGGAAATATCCAGCACAGGAAAAAACCTTCACCAAAGCATCCACTACTTTCGACTGGTCGGCGCCGCCGAGATTAGCGCCAAAGTCCGCGGCCAGTTGGCCGATGGCGTACCCCTTGCCCTGGTGCTCCAGCCACATATCCAACAGAGGGTCTGTTGCTTTTGACTCAAAGCTGCCGCCCCGCACCTTTTCCACGGGCATAGTAGCCACGTTGGCAGGGATGAAAACAACACCATTTGGGTTGCGACTCACGCAAGCTTTGGTTGCTGTACGACCCAAATCAGCACTAATAATCGATTTGTGAGAAGCGATCTTAGTCTGCTGCGTCAGCATAGCCGAATTAGGAACAAGCTGTCTAGTTGTCATTGAAATGTGTTACCTCACTGAGCGTCACCATTATCATGCCTTATCCCTGGACACTGCCACGCTTAAAGACAGTAGGTTTTGCGGCGATTCTTCTAACTCTACCTAGATCGGTATTGAAATCAGCACCAAACATTATATTCGGGACGATCGCCCTTACCGTAACTAACCTAACTTTTTTCTCGATCCAGTGCGATCGCCATCATCTTGCCCGATGTTGCATTGTTAAGTTAAATTTAGTTAAGATTCTGAGTGTAAATTTTTGTCACACTAATCCGAGACCGCCAGCTTACCCGATCTGTCCCCAATTCAAGGCACCCGCATTTATGAAAATTTCTTGGCAAACTATACTACTTTGGACTTTACCCGCCTTAGTCATCGGCTTTTTCTTGTGGCAGGGAGCCTTTGCCCCATCCCCAGCAGAAATGACCAAGAACACCGCCAGCACCCGTCTGAGCTACGGTAGATTCTTAGATTACTTAAACGCCGATCGAGTCACCAGCGTTGACCTTTACGACGGAGGTCGGACAGCGATCGTCGAAGCAGTCGATCCGGAACTCGACAATCACGTGCAGCGGTGGCGCGTGGACTTGCCGTCAAATGCCCCGGAACTGATTTCTCGACTCAGAGACTCCAAAATCAGCTTCGACACTCACCCCCTGCGTAACGATGGCGCTATCTGGGGAGTTTTAGGCAATCTAGTATTTCCCTTATTATTAGTAGCAGGATTGTTTTTCCTGTTCCGCCGCGGCGGCAACGTGCCAGGGGGCCCAGGCCAAGCCATGAATTTTGGCAAATCCAAAGCACGCTTTCAAATGGAAGCTAAAACAGGCGTACTGTTCGACGACGTAGCAGGCGTGGAAGAAGCCAAAGAAGAACTCGCCGAAGTCGTGACTTTCCTCAAAAAACCGGAACGCTTCACCGCAGTCGGCGCCAAGATTCCCAAAGGCGTGCTGCTAGTTGGCCCTCCCGGAACAGGTAAAACCATGCTGGCAAAAGCGATCGCAGGCGAAGCCGGCGTACCTTTCTTCAGCATCTCCGGTTCAGAATTTGTCGAAATGTTCGTCGGTGTCGGCGCATCCCGCGTCCGCGACTTGTTCAAGAAAGCTAAAGAAAATGCTCCTTGTATCATCTTTATCGATGAAATCGATGCAGTGGGCCGCCAGCGCGGCGCCGGTATCGGCGGTGGTAACGACGAACGGGAACAAACCCTGAACCAGTTGCTGACCGAAATGGACGGTTTTGAGGGCAATACTGGGATCATCATCATTGCTGCCACCAACCGCCCCGACGTGCTCGACTCAGCGCTGCTGCGTCCGGGACGTTTTGACCGCCAAGTTAGCGTCGATGTACCGGATATCAAAGGCCGTCTGGAAATTTTGGAAGTTCACGCGCGCAACAAGAAGCTGTCTGCTGAGATTTCTTTGGACGCCATAGCCCGCCGCACTCCCGGTTTTACGGGTGCGGATTTGGCTAACTTGCTCAACGAAGCTGCTATTTTAACAGCGAGACGCCGGAAAGAAGCGATTACGATGCTCGAAGTTGACGATGCAGTCGATCGCGTCGTCGCAGGTATGGAAGGCACACCGCTGGTGGACAGCAAGAGTAAGCGCTTGATTGCTTACCACGAAATCGGCCACGCGATCGTCGGTACAATCATTCAAGCCCACGATCCCGTCCAAAAAGTTACCTTAGTCCCTCGCGGACAAGCCCGTGGTTTAACTTGGTTTATGCCTAGCGAAGACCAAGGTTTGATTTCGAGATCGCAAATCCTAGCCCGGATTAGCGGTGCTTTGGGCGGCCGCGCAGCCGAAGAAGTGGTTTTCGGCGATGCTGAAGTAACCACCGGTGCCGGCAACGACTTACAGCAAGTTAGCGGTATGGCGCGCCAAATGGTGACTCGCTACGGGATGTCTACCTTGGGCCCGATCGCCCTGGAAGCTCAACAAAGCGAAATTTTCCTCGGCCGCGACTACACCGCGCGATCGGAATATTCCGAAGAAATTGCCTCTCGGATTGACGGACAAGTTCGGGAAATTGTCGATCGCTGCTACGATGACGCGCGCCGAATTATTCGCGAAAATCGCACGGTGATCGATCGCCTAGTCGATTTGCTGATCGAAAAAGAAACCATCGACGGCCAAGAGTTGCGGCTAATCGTCTCTGAATACACTTTTGTTCCTGAAAAAGAACAATACGTTCCTCAGCTTTAGGACTTCAAAGAAGACTAAGGACACGGCAATACCCTTCTTCGTGTCAAATTAACGTCAAACCCGCAGTCCGACAGGGGTTAAAACCCCTGTCTCATAGCTAAAGTCCTCTGAAGAGGACTGAAAAACTCATCAGTCCTCTTCAGAGGACTTTCGCTATTAGCCAGGGACTTCAGTCCCTGGCGGACTCACGGACTCGCGGACTGACAGCTTAAGTTGACACGACGAAAGGCCATGCCGCGTCCCTACTTTTTTAAACTATTAATATCAAACCGCAGATTAACGCAGATGAAGACGAAATTTGCAATACATATAACTAAGAATTCGTCAATTTTTTTAATAGCAACGTTGATTTTTATTCCCATCAATACTTTGAGTGCCCGCGCCGAAAAATTAAGATGTTTTGTAGATATTTGCATCGATCCCAGCAGCGTAGAATTAAGTAAGTCAGATTTTCCCGGTGCTCCGTCTTATCCCGTCAGAACTATTTTAGGAACTCAGCAGTTTAGTAATCAGAAAATGCTGGTGCAGATGGAAGTTGACTGCAAGCAGCGAGAGTTTAGAACTGTCAGGGTTAGCCAAGATGGCGAAAATTGGTCGAATTTCGATCCCAGATGGACTTTAGTCGATCGCAGCAACTCATATTTGTCTCGGCTGGTTGACTATAGTTGCAAATTGGCGATCGAATAAGCCTAAAATGTCGATCGAGACTTACGGTTAAATCAAAAATCAAAAATCGGATGACCAACCCCAGCGAATACCGGCAAAGACGCGAACAGTTAATAGCAAAAATTCGCAGCGGAACGGCGATTTATTTACGACTTAGTTTTGCCAGCACAAACGCAGGCAATTAGTCAAGTATATCCGGGAAATCCTTACAGCAAAATTCACGAAACAGCAGTGCGCGTTTTGGTGGAAGGTTTAATGGATTTCAAACTTTTGGTAGGTGACATTGAAGAGATAATTAAAGATGAGAAATACAAGCCGTTTTATATGCACCGTACTGGTTATTGGCTGAGATTGGACCTGCACGATGTCGGTGTTTATCAGTACGGCGAAAGTCCGCAACTTTTGCAGGCGGGACAAGTGCTGACGGTGGAACCGGGGATTTATATTTCTCCTTATATTAAACCCGTTGAAGGACAGCCGGAGGTTCCCCAAAAATGGCGCGGTATTGGTGTGAGAATTGAAGATGATGTTTTGGTAACATTTGACAATCACGAAGTCTTGACGGCGGGAGTTCCTAAATGAAGGAAGTTCGGCAACGGATTCTGTAACGGATTTAGCGGATGTAACGGATAGAAGTAGGGCGATGCACTGCGCACCGCTATAATTCGTGCGTCTAACCATTTTTTGGCCTTAGTCCTATTAATGTTAGGCTTGAAAAACTCAAGTCCGCAACTGCAAAACAAAGAGCCATTATGTGTATTGATCCCACAGACATCGGCCTACCTCTCGAAACCTGCGAAGCATTGGTAGCAGAACAAAGCGCAAAAATTCGGCAACTTGAAGAGGATTTGCAGCAGCAGAGAAAATTATGCCAGACATTAGAAGCACAACTCAAAGTAGTCGAGAATGCAGGCTCTTCGGGTTGCGCAACTGAATTGGATATCGCCGAGGACAAGCGAACTCAGTTAATCGCATCTCTCGAAAAAAGCCAGGAAATGTACCGAACTCTCATCAAACATTATCCAAATGGTTCGGTATTTTTGTTCGATCGCGATTTGCGCTATACTCTGGTTGACGGTCAAGGTTTGGCGGTAGTTGGTTTATCTAAAGAACTGTTGGAAGGCAAAACATTGGGGGAAGTATCCCCGCCAGAAGATTTGCAACTTTTTGAGGCAAAATATCGCGCAGCTTTAGCAGGAGAAGATAATAATTTTGAATATAAATACCGCGATAGATTTTATTCAATAACAATTTGTCAGGTCAAAAATGACAGGGAAGAAATTTTTGCTGGTATGGTAGTTACTCAGGATATTACAGAAAAAAAACAGGCAGAATTCGCGCTGCAACGGCTGAAGAACGATCTAGAAATAAAATATCAAAAACGTACTGAAGATTTAAGAATAGCTAACCAACAATTGCGGGAAGAAATTATCGACCGCTGGCGTACTGAAGAATTTTTGCGGGAAAGCCAGCAACAGCTAGAATTGTTTTTCTCTCAATCTTTAGATGGTTTTTTCTTTATGATGCTGGACGAACCCCTGTACTGGGACGATACAGTTGACCGAGAACAAGTCTTGGATTACGTATTTGCTAACGGACGGGTGACGAAGGCAAACGATGCTTTTATAGCTCAATACGGAACTACTAGGGAAGAGTTAATTTCTTTGACGCTTAACTCTTTTTTGTCTCACAACTTGGCTGGTAGCAGAGAAATAGTCAAGCAATTGTTTGATGCTGGCAGAATTCACATCGAATGTGACAATCGCAAGTTTGATGGGACTCGCATTTGGGTGGAAGGTGACTATATTTGCATTTATGATTCCCACGGCAGAATTGTAGGGCATTTTGGCGTGCAGCGCGATGTTAGCGATGCCGTGGCGGCAGCTACGCAACGCAAACAAGCAGAAGCGGCTCTCAGAGATAGCGAAGAACGCTTTCGCGCAACCGTCGAACAAGCAGCAGTTGGTATTACTCACTGCGACAAAACTGGCCGCTATTTGCGAGTCAACCAAAAGTTCTGCAATATTGTGGGATATACTGCGGCAGAATTGCTGTGCCTAACTTGGATGGATGTCACTTATTGTGAAGATGTAGATTCAGACTTGAATAAAAATAACAGATTGTTTGCCAGGGAATTAGACTGTTTCAATCTCGAAAAACGCTTGGTTTGCCAAGACGGTTCTTTAATTTGGGTAAATCTAACTGTTTCCTTAGTTGAAGAACCGTTGAGCGGAGCAATCTACAATGTAGCAGTGATCGAAGATATCAGTGATCGCAAACAAGCTGAAGCAGCACTGAAAGAAAGTGAAGAAAGGTTCCGACAGCTAGCCGAAAACATTGAAAGCGTGTTTTGGATGGTAGATGTTCAACCTCAGAAAATGATTTATCTCAGCCCGGGTTACGAAAAAATCTGGGGGAGAAGCTGCGCTGATTTCTACGCTTCCGGGCGCTTTTTTGCAGATTCCATCCATCCACAAGACCGAGAGCGCGTGATGGCTATCTTCACTCAAAAAATTGTAGCTGAAGACGAGATCGAATATCGAATTGTCAGGCCGGATGGCGAAATTCGCTGGATTCGCGATCGGGCTTTTCCAATTAGAAATGAAGCTGGTGAAGTTTACCGCGTTGTTGGCATTGCAGAAGATATCAGCGATAGCAAACAAGCAGAAAAAGCGATCTGCGAAAGTGAAGAACGCTTCCGCCAGCTAGCAGAAAATATCCAAGATTGCTTCTGGTTACTTTCTGCTGATTTGACCGATTTATTGTATCTGAGCCCAGCTTACGAACAAATTTGGGGGCGCAGCCGCAAAGAATTGTATGCCGAGCCGATAAAATGGATGGAGTTTGTGTATCCAGAAGATAAACCTTTGTTGCAAGAGGCAATGGGGCGGGTGTTGCAGGGCGAGTCCACCAGTACCGAGTATCGGATTTTTCTGCCAGATGGTACAATTCGCTGGGTGTGCGATCGAGCTTTTCCCATTTACGACGAATCGGGCAAAATTTATCGGCTTGCGGGCATTTGCGAAGATATTAGCGATCGCAAATTGACCGAGGTTCGCATCCAAGCTGCACTCCGCGAAAAAGAAGTATTGCTCAAAGAAATTCACCACCGAGTCAAAAATAATATGCAGGTAGTTTCCAGCCTGCTGCAACTTCAATCTCAATACATTGAAGACGAACCAACGCTAGCTTTATTTGAAGAAAGCCAGACACGCATCCATTCAATGGCTCTAATTCACGAGCAACTATATCAATCCGAAAATCTCGATCGGATCGATCTCCCCTCCTACGTCGAAGACTTGGTTGCTAATTTGTATCAATCTTTTGGTTGCTGCAACACTTCCATCCAATTCAATTTAAATCTTGACCCCATTTATTTAAACATAGAAACAGCAATCCCTTGCGGTTTGATTATTAACGAACTGGTTTCTAATTCCTTGAAATATGCTTTTGACCAAAATTTAGCAGGTGAAATTAATATTAATTTTCATGAAGTAATTCCTCAGCAATTTCACTTGAGTATTCAAGACAACGGCAGCGGATTTCCGGCGGACTTTGATGTGGAAACTACCGAAACATTAGGATTGCGATTGGTGCGGATGTTAACCCAGCAATTAGAGGGAACTCTTGTCATTGACAGTCAGTGCGGAACTTGTTACTATATTACTTTCCGTGAGTTAAATTACCGGCGGCGCATTTAAGAAAAGAATATGAATCCTATAAAAATTTTGGTTGTAGAAGACGAAGTTATTGTCGCCGAGGACATAGCAGGCAGATTAAAAAAGCTGGGTTATGCAGTAACAGCTACAGTTGCTTCAGGGGAAGAAGCTATTGAAAAAGTCGCCGAAAATAAGCCGGATTTAGTGCTGATGGATATCGTGCTCAAAGGTGAGATGGACGGCGTAACAGCAGCCGAAAAAATCAGAGCCAGGGTTGATGTACCAACAGTATTTTTAACAGCTTATGCAGACCATAAAACGATGCAAAGAGCGAAACTTACAGATCCATTCGGTTACATTATCAAACCATTTCAACAAAAAGATTTGCGGGTGGCGATCGAGATTGCTCTGCACCGACACGAAATCGAAGCCAAGATGCGAGCAGCTCTCCAAGCTTCGGAAGCAGCCAGAGAGTCGCTGGAAGAAAAATCGCAGCGCCAAAACCAGTATATATCAATGGCTGCTCACGAATTGCGCAATCCGCTCAACGCGATTTTAATTTCTGCCGAACTCCTCAAGATCGATGGCACTACCCGCAGTGACGAATCGCAAGTCAGAACCCTCCGCCTAATGCACTCAGCTACCCACAAGATGAACCAGCTAATCGACGATATGCTGTTCATGGGCCGAGCAGAAGCAGACCAACTCCAATGCCATCCATTACCGATAAATTTAGTCGAATTTTGTCAAGATTTGCTGGATCAATTGCAGTTAGGAAATGAAGCCAAGCTCAAAATAATATTAATCCCATCAAACGTTACC
>JAYUGZ010000630.1:0-3749 GCA_043767465.1 Cyanobacteriota bacterium | reverse complement strand
GCTGGGCCGCAGTAGGCATTGGGGTTAATTACTCCACCTAATAGTTATTTTAACATATAACTCAAGGGAATAATTGACTAATACATTAAATTTAACTTAACTATTCTGTGGTTTCAACAAAACCAATTCTGCTTCCACGGGCAAATGATCGGACTCGGTTGCTTCTAAAACCGAACTAGATTTAGCACCCCAATGCTTTGAATGCCAAATATAATCAATCCGACAAACGGGATAATTTAATTTCCAATTCGAGCTTTTCACCAAAAACTTAAGTTCCCAACCGTGAGGCCAAGTAAAACCAAACCCAAACCCCGATTTTCGGAAAGAATCTTGCATAACTTTCTGCACATTATAGTAGTCTTGAGTTTCGTCTGTCATGTTAAAGTCGCCCGCGACAATTACGGGTAGAGTTTCTTGCTCAACTCGCTGGACTAAATCTTGAATTTCCGGCCCTCGTTGTCCATATTTGTAAACTGGAATTTTGAGAAAACGCAAGATATTATATCTCTTAAACCACGGCCCGGTAGCTTGCATATTATAAATCACTACTTCTTGTTCGTTAAGTTTAATAATTGCTCGCTGCTGCGTTTCTGGATGACTGGCTAAGTGCAGTATTTCACTGGAGACAATCGGATATTTACTGAGAATTCCTACCGGGGGAATCCCAATTTGATAGGGATAGTCTGCTTTTAACCAGGTGAAGGCTCTTTCGATATGCTTCTGGACGATTTCTTGTAAAAATATAATATCGGGTTTTTCGCGTTCAATTAGTTTAAATAAAGTTGGTGATTGTGTTGTATACCAACCGACGTTGTGGGATAATATTTTGATACTAGGCTGCGAATCTGTGATGTTTATTGGTGCTGGAGAAAAGTATTTGATGTGCAGCCAACTTATTAGGAGAATGCAGCCGATCGCAGAAATAATAGAAAACCATCTTTTTTTGACAATTGAGAATCCGATGATGGGAAGCAGGAAAGTTGGGAATAAAATTAAGGGCAGAAAAGTGCTAATCAAGGCAATGATCCACAGCCGATCCCAAAAGATTAGTTTGAGAATAAAATAGCAGATAATAAATACTGAGTAGCTGTAAGCGAGAATTTTTGCAGATTGCTTTAAAATTTTGTTAATTGTGTCTGTTGTTATGTGCTTCATTGAGAGTTAAAATAAGAATTTGCTTAAATCGAATTCTTCATTTGACCGATGTTGATTGTCTCTTTCAGAAATTAAGAACAACAAAAGGCGATCGGTATAATCGGCCGCGCCCCGAAATTCTTCTCGCAAAATTTCCAGGCCGCCATTAGCATATTCTTCAAAAATTTGCAAGCGTTCTGCTTCCGATTTCTCATCAAGATGCGAGAGAATTTGCGGATTTTTGGTTTCGGCGATCGCAATTAGCTTGATCGCCATATCGTAACCCCTCGATACAAAAATATCAACGTCGATCGCGCCAGGTTCTCGTTTAGAAATTTCCCCCAAGGGCGATCGCTTTTTCCGCTTATTTCCCAAGGATGCAGCAAACGCAATCACATCGGCGTAAGTCTGAAAAGGGCCGGAGTTGTTATCCGATAAAGTTAAGGATTTAACTAATTCGGCTTTGTCTTTAGCAATTCTAATTCGGTTAGCAGCCATTGGAATTAATATCTAATTTTTGATTGATAGAACAACCGCAGATGTGAAGCAGATAAACACGGATTAACGCAGATAGTTTTTAGAATGTCCGTAATAACATAATTTTTTTGGCAAAACTTCCTCTGGCTTCCCGGCGCTTGATTTTTTCTGCTAAAAGTTCATCGCCCGAAATGCCATAATTCAGCATCAGTGCATCTATCACCTCATACAAATCAGCCAATTCTGCCACCAAATTATCCTTGTCAGCCTCAGCTACCTCCGTCGCTTCCTCAATCAATTTCAGTCGCAAAGCTTGACAATATTCTGCATCTGACAAAACAGCAGTTTCACACTCGATACCACTTTGTCGAATAATTTCAGGAATGCGATCGCGCACCAACTTATGATACTCTTTTTCCATGTCAAACTCTCTTCAACCTTGACTAAAAGTTTGAATCAACCAGCGAGTAATTTCGCCATCATCTTGAGTTTGACTCCGATTCAAAGCTTCCTCAACTAACGAAATTTCCAGCCCAGGTAAAACCCGCGACTCTTGAATTCTCCCGCTACCACCGCCATTAATCGCAAAGGCAAAAACCTCCCCTGTGTTTGCACGTTCAACCCAATATTCGCTAATTCCTGCCTCTTCATAAAGCAACCGCTTGCTACCCAAATCATCATTAAAAGAAGATGCACCAATTTCTATTACCAAATTAGGCGGATCGTATTCATCCAAATCAATAGGTGAATTATTGTCAGCCGGAGGAACTCTCAAATCTGAACCAATGTAGTAAGCTAAATCAGGTTGAAACTCGCCAATACCTGCTTTACGAAAACTGGCATTAGTAAATTGAACTATTCGGATATTTCTCAATGCAGCAAACAGAATAACTAGATACGGGATGATAGAATTATGACGCGCGTGTAATGGCCCTACTGGTGACATTTCTACCCTCATGTGTTGTTGATAGTAATAAAAATTGCCTTTTTCCCAAGCTGAATCCTCAGCGAAGGCTAGAAACTCTTCCCACGTCGTCTTCACCCAAATATCCGTTTCCAAAACCTGCGTAATTACCGAACTAGAAGCCATAATCCACCTCTACTATTTCCGTATATTCAAATTCATTCGGACTGCGCTTAACTAAAGGATAGCGCGTCCCAGCCAATTCGATCGCATCTTCTTCACAATCAGCCTTCGGAGAATTGTACACCAGCACGTATTCCCTGCCGGTGTAGCTTTCCATCTCTTGCGCGACTTCTCCCCGCCACTGAGTTTTTGTTACCAAAACCACCAATTGATTCGCCAATTTTGGCAGCTTATTCGCGATTTGTTTGCGATAAATCTCATCCAAACTGCCAAAGGGAGAATCCATCACAATCGGAAACGTACTGCTATCCGGGCCAATCAAAGTATTCTTTTGACTCCACTCCCGCACGCCCTGAATAATCCCACCGATAAACGACAAACTAAGGATTTGATTTTCTCCTGTAGAAGCAGCGACTAAAGATTCTTTTCCTGACGTATTTTCTACTAGCGTGAGTTCGTATTTATCGCTCAACTTGGGGATGTAAGGAGTGAAAGAAATTTGGCTAAAAATATCTTGTACCCGTTTTTCTAATTGAGAACAAAACTGTTTTTCTAAGCGCGATCGCACTTCCGTTAGGCGATCGATCGCATCCTGAGACGCAGCAATCCGGCGCTGGGCTAGCACTTGCCTTTGCTCATTCAGTTGCTGCTTGTCGATTTGCTTGTCCAAAGCTGCCACCTGGGCATTCAAACTCTCAATCTGCTGCTGGTTAGAGCCTGTTTCCCGGTGCAATTCGCCAATTTTTGCCTCAACCTCATCCAAGCGCTTTTGCAAGCGGCTGACATCGCCGTCAGGGAAATTTTTCAGCTTGCTGTGAATATCATCTAACTGCGTTTCCACGCGAGAAAGTTCGGCTCTGCTGTGACTAATATTGCCTTGTTGGCGATCGATTTCGTCCCAAAAATCAGCTATTTGGCGATCGATTTCATTTACGCGATCGCTAATTCGGATCGTAGTTTCTTCCACATCCCCAACACCCGCTTTATCCATCCAACCCGTGACATTTTCGCAAGCTTCAGAACCCTCCACCAATTGGGCACCGCAGATACA
>JAYUGZ010000629.1:0-9309 GCA_043767465.1 Cyanobacteriota bacterium | reverse complement strand
CGAGTTGAGAAATCAGGTGAAGTCGCCAGCGGACGGGCATCAGCGTCGCTTGGGTGAGAAACGCTAAACTCCAGGTTAAAAGTGGTAAGTCCCCGATTTTTGCGGCGGCTAACCCAATTTGTACAACGACAGTTAGCGACCAGGAAAAACCCAAAAATAGCAAACCGGGATAGCGCTGTCCGATCGCAGTTTTTTGTAATACCAAACAGGTCAGCAAACCCAATTCTACAGCAGCGCTAGTGTATAAATAAATAATTTTAAACTCCCGGGGAGCGAAAACTGCTTCGCCCAGAAGATAGACAATGATTGTGAAGGCAAAAAAGATCGCAATTCGCACAGCAGGGCGCAGCCGATCGCGCAGGAAGCGATCGCGCCACACCTCATAAACCGTTAATGCCTCAATTGATTTTTTATGGCCAGGATAATTCATAACTGACTCTTCGGCTGCGCAGTGCGCACCTTACCCCTAAATGTTGACAGTAGGTAGCGAAAACCAGAAAGTCGAGCCGCCTCCGGGAGTGCTTTCGACACCGATTTCGCCACCATGAGCTTTGATAATTTGCCTGGAGAGGTACAGTCCCAAACCCAGCCCTGTTAATTGTCGGCTATTGGGGTCTTGAACGTAAAGTTCAAACAGAGATTCTTGCTGTTTGGCGCTGATTCCTACTCCATTATCTGTTACAGTACAGCGAACCATTTTTACGGTGACTCTGGGCAATTTGGCGCCGATATTGCTAATTTGACCCTGATAGCGGGGCAGTTGGCAACTGCCGTCGAGGTGAAACTTGGCGCGGATTTCTTGCTTTTTCTGGGTATCGAGCATTTCAGGACGATCGCCCGCAGCAGAGGCGAGGTTAGCGATACAGCGGGCGAGGGGATTATTTAGAGATGTTAAAATCTGTGAATTTTCTTGAGGGATCAGTGCTTTTTCAACTTCGATTACCTCGGCTTTAAAAGTTATATTAACTCCCGGATGATTGTGTTTGATCGCATTAGTCAGCAGATTTTCTAGCACCCGCTGCAAGTGTTTGCTGTCGGCATGGACTTGTGGCAAATCTGTCGGTATTTCAAACGTCAAAGTTGCTTGATTCTTTGCCAACATCGGCTCTAAATCGGCAACAATTCCGGAAGTCAAAGACTGCAAGTTGAGCGGTACAGTATTGAGAACAATACCTTCAACCTCGCTAGCGTGAGCGTCGAGCAAGGAATTAACCATAGTCAACTGGTGTTCGCTGGCCTGAACGATCCGCTGCAAAATCGATCGCGAAACTGGAACATCGTTTAGCGATTCACAGGGAGATTTGTTGAGCAAATTTTTCAGCAGGATTAACATTCCCATAACTGGAGTGCGGAGATTGTGAGAAACTGCGTGCAAAAATAAGTCTTTGAGGCGGTTGCTTTCTTGCAGTTCGTGCATTTTTTGCTGTAGTTGGCGAGTGCGTTCCTCCACTTGAGATTCTAAGTTAGCATTCAGCTCTTTTACCTGCTGCAAAAGTTGAGCTTGTTGGAGGGCGATCGCAACTTGGGTAGCGAGTTTTTCTAACAAATCAATTTCAAATTCCTGCCACTGGCGGGGTCCAGAACACTGGTTGACGGCCAAGATGCCGAACAATTCATCCCCCAGGACGATCGGCACATTTAACGTCGCCCGAATTTGATAGTCGCTGTATAATTGGGCAATTGTATCGTTGACTTGCACCGTAGCAGTATCGCAGACAGATCGGACGCGGTTGTTAGCATAAAAAGTTTTCTGCTTTTCGAGGTAATTTTCGTCAGCGAGTACCCACCCGAGAAGAGAACGGTATTGGGCACCGACAGACTCAGCTACAATTTTACCGTACACCGGGCTAGCAAGATTTGCCCCGCCCGCGTCCATAATACCGATGAAAGCGCGGTCTGCCTTGAAAAATTGCCGGACTTCGGCAACAGTAGTATTGAGAATTGCTTCGAGGTTGAGGGATTGGCGAATGCGCAGGGCCATTTCTGAGAGCAGGCGATCGCGATCGGAGGACACCCGCAAAGCAGCTTCCGCGCGGTGGCGCTCGGTAACGTCTTGGACTGTGGCGGCGATGACGTTGGAGTTAATTGCCGACTGTTCGCAGACAGTGCGTTCGGAGCCATCGCTGAGCACAATTCGGTAGTTAATGCAATAGGGTTGGCGATCGAACATCGCTTGAGATTGCGATCGCGCCACCAATTCTCGGTCTTCTGGATGTACCGCCTGCAAAAAAACGGATGGTGTCGGTTTGACAGTTTCTGGAGTCAAGCCCAAGAGGCGGTAAAGTTCATCCGACCACCGCAATTCGATATTGGCTGTAGGGTGTTCTGGGGATGCTCCACAGTTGTCAGGAGGCTTGACGGCGGCGCAATTTAAATCCCAATTGCCCAAAAGTGCGATGCGCTGAGCGTTGGCTAAACTAGCGTGAGCGTCGCGCAACAGAGCGGCCGTGCGGTGCACCTCCACCAAGGCTTGCTCGCGTTCTGCGACAGCAGCAGCCAACATCAGGGCTACAAGCGCGATCGTACCGATAAAAGCTTGTAAAAATAAAACCGCCTGTCTGAGAGTATCGCTTTTAGCCAAAAACGGGCCGCCGCCCTGCACCGTTCCCCAAATCGCGATACAAGAGACGATCGAATAAGCAAAAATCGCTCCTGGTTGGCGAAACCGCAGGGCGGCCCAAACTATCAGAGGAAAAGGCAAATACTCCAGCGGATACAGAGCGCTCGCCGCCTGTATTTTTGAGCAAAAAACCAGCCAGCTAACGCTGAGGAAGAGAGTCAGCCAGAGCGCTCTTTCTAAATAATTATAAATTAAAAATCGCAGATTAGATGTGCGCCGCCAATTAGTAGTTGATAATTGGTAATTGGCAATTGGTAATTGGTATTTTTCCCAGTTAAAAACGGCGCTTAAAGTTGAAATAATCCGGGGTTTAAGTTTAAGTTTTCTGGGAAATTTACAACTTTCAACGGCGTGGTTCAAAGTCAGCAGGACTGGGGTCACAATCAAGATTCCCATGCCGTCTCCGAGCCACGCAGTCCACCAGTTACGAGAGAAATTGCTCCACGGAGCCCAACCAAAAATGCACGCGCCCAAGTTGCCGAGGGTAGAACCGAGGAAAGTAGACCCGATCGCAGCGCCCACCACCAAACCCAGAACATCTCGCAGTCGATCGAGCGAAGTCGAAAATCCGATGCGCCTCAACGCGGATTCCCCCACCAGCGCTTGCAGGGTGACGCTAAAGGCCGATGTGACAACGACAGCCGAGGGTATACCGGAGGTAGAGTTTAACAGCACGGAACCGAGAGTAATGAAGGGCCACATCCGCCGCCCTTGCAGCAGCAATGCCACCAGAGCAATGCCGGCGGGCGGCCACACCGGGGAGGCTTCGGCTTTCACCAGTCCCACTATGGACACTGCAAGTTTTCCGGTAACAAAGTAGGCCAGGGCCAGGATACCGGCGTGCAGAAGAGGTCGAGTGTGGCGGTTGAGCAGTTTCATTGTTTGTGCGATCGAATCCTCCATTGCTATTTTTTAATTTAGGCGCATGAGGGGCGATCGAACTTCCTCCTGAGGAATCACCTGACTGGGGGAGTGCGAGAGTGTCCGAGTGGAGGGGGAGAGTGTCCGAGTAGGAGCATTTTTGTTCTGACAACTGACAACTGACAACTGACAACTGACAACTGACTTCTTAGAATCCAAAACCCCGCTTACCATCAGGCTTGGTAGTCAGCCAATTCGTCTTCGCGGTAGCGAGTTGTTCGTCGCTAACTGTAGCGTCAGTCAAATTCGCGCCGCACAAATTCGCGCCCCGCAAATTCGCCTTGCTCAAATAAGCGCCCGTCAAATCAGCACCTCGGAAATCTGCGCCTTCAAAATTAGCAGTGCTGCAATAAGCTTCTGTCAAATTTGCCGATCGCAAATTCGCCTTAATTAACCTCGCGTGGCCGAGATTCGCCCCCGACAAATCCGCTGCTTGCAAATTTGCCTTCACCAACCTAGCCTGATAAAAATTCCCCCCCGCCAACAGCGCTTTTTGCAGTTGCAAACCCGAAAGTTCGCAATCGGCAAAATCGCGTTTACCTTTAAAATATGCCGCCCGCAAACTGTTGCTGTCCCACTTAATCACAGCTTTCGTGACCTTTGTAGCTGCTAAATTGCCGTTGGAAAATGCGGCAGTTCCGAAAGTTCTGCCAGACTCAGCCAGACTGCGGGCAACTCTGGGCTGCATCCCCGTGTTTCCCGATTGAGTGAAGGAAGTTTTAGGGCGAATACTTTGCTTTGGCGATCGCAAATCTTGACCCGTGTTAGTCTGGGGCGAAGGCCAGGAAGTAGCATCACCGTTAAATATCGTCGGCTCTTCAACTTTGTTACCAAAGGCGTTGAATTGAGTTGCCAAGCCGTCGCAAAGGTCTGCGTCTTCAAATTCGCCATTCACAGCTTTGACGACATCTGCTGCCGATTGAAAGCGGTGACTGACGATCGGCTTGAGCATTTTATCGAGAATCCGCCCAAAATTTGGACTCAACTGAACGTGGGGCTGCCAAACAATTTCGCCCGTTACTGCATCAAAATCTAAATCCTTGGGAGACTTACCTGTCAGCAAATACAAGCAAGTCATGCCCAAGGCGTAGATATCGCTAGCAAATATCGGCCGCAGCGCCATTTGTTCTGGGGGAGCAAAACTAAACGTACCCACAGAAAATTTCGTGTTGGCGCTTTGGTCGGCGGGGTCTAATAATATTGTTTGGCTAACTTGGTCTTTTACCGCTCCGAAGTCAATCAGAACCAAGTGATTGTCTTGAACTCGGCGAATAATATTTGCTGGCTTAATGTCTCTGTGAATTACTCCTTGGCTGTGGATGTATTGCACTACTGGCAGAATTTCTAATAGAAAATTTTTAACGTCCGATTCGTTGAAACGCCCTGATTGCTTGACTTCTTGTTTCAAAGTCGAGCCTTTTACATACTCTTGAACCAAGTAAAATTGCTGCTCAGTTTCAAAATAGTCTAGCAGCCTCGGTACTTGCGGGTGGTCGCCCAGTTGCCCGAGGGTTTTCGCCTCTCGCTTGAATAATTCCCGCGCCATTTCTAAAACTCGCGGCGACGAACTACTGGGTCGCAGTTGCTTGACCACGCAACTCGGTTGACCGGGCAAAGAGATGTCTTTTGCCAGAAATGTAGCTCCAAAACCTCCTTGTCCTAAAGGTTCAATGACTTGGTAGCGTGCGCGCAGCAATAACCGCGCGCCACAAGTCTGACACTGGAGAATAGAGTCAGGAGGATTTTGAGGATGGGGACAGCCCGGATTTACGCAGTAGCTCATGTTGATTGAGTTTGCCTATGTTTTTCTGATTTTGCTCTGGCGAGCGCTCGACTGCACAAATTCCCTTAAACCGCTTCTGCTAGAAATATTTATCTATTAGTTGCTGGGGGGCTGTGCTGCGGCGTGCGAATTGGAATTGCACCTAAGTCTTTTAGGTCGATATCTTTTCCCTATTTTGATTATCTCGCTGCTGTGAGTTTTTTCGGTAGATTATCCTTGAAGATAGTTTAAAGACTTGCTAAAGTTACCCTTTTTTGTGTAAAGTCTTTCTAAACTTAGGTGCTTTTTGCGCTGTTAGATGTCTCTAGCATACCTCATTCTCAGATTGAGAATGTTACTCATCCCCCAGCAGCCATCGACCTTTAAGGCGATCGCTCGTTTTTGCTTATGTCTATCACAATCGTCTTGACAAAATTTAACTAATGTGGTATGAAAAGCTTTCTGGAATAAATTCTGAGACTGCACAGTCGAAGCCGGCCGGCGCAGACTAATGACGAATAGCTACCGAGCACTGAAAACTAACTACTGACAAAATTATGCGTATTTCTCTAAACTGGCTGCGGGAATTGGTGGATGTGGCAATATCCCCGGAAGAATTAGCCGAAACCCTGACAATGGCCGGATTTGAAGTCGAAGAAATCGAAGACCGCCGCCCGTGGGCCGACGGCGTAGTATTGGGCAAAATCATCGCCTGCGAACAACATCCGAATGCCGACAAATTGAGAGTTTGTCAAGTTGATGTCGGCAAACCAGAACCCTTAAATATTGTATGCGGGGCACCCAATGCAAGGGCAGATATTTATGTACCCGTCGCCGTTGTCGGCACTTTTTTATCGACGATTGATTTAAAGATTAAACCAGCTAAATTGCGCGGCGTTCCTTCAGAAGGAATGATTTGCTCTCTCGCCGAATTAGGCTTGTCAAAAGAATCAGCAGGAATTCACATTTTCGAGCTAGAAAATCCCGAATTGGGCAGCGATATTCGCCCGCTTTTAGGTTTAGATGATGTAATTTTAGACTTGACAGCAACTGCTAACCGTGCAGATGCTTTAAGCGTGGTGGGCGTAGCGCGGGAAGTGGCGGCACTAACTGGCGCGAGTTTGAGAATTCCGGCAACTAATGATGTAGCGATTCAGGGCGAAGAAAGTCCTAATTTAGCAGTAGAAATATCGGAACTACAAGGATGCCCGATTTACATCGGCACGGAAATTTCCGGAGTGAAAATTGCACCGTCTCCAGCTTGGTTGCAGCAGCGATTGCAGGCGGCGGGTGTGCGGCCGATTAATAATGTCGTTGACGTAACCAATTACATTTTACTCGAATGGGGACAACCGCTGCACGCTTTCGATCGCGATCGGCTACAATCTTTCACCGCTACCCAGGATATCAACATCGGTGTGCGCTTTGCTGCGCCAGGCGAATCCTTCAAAACCTTGGACGGACAAAACCGCAATTTGCAACCGCAAAATCTGCTAATTACTGCTAGCGACAAACCCGTTGCTTTAGCTGGGGTAATGGGTGGCGAAGATACGGAAGTTCACGAAGGAACCGTAAATTTAGTCTTGGAAGCTGCGATTTTTGACCAAGCCACGATTCGCCGTTCAGCCCGCGCTCAAGGCTTGCGAAGCGAGGCTTCGATCCGCTACGAACGAGGGGTGAATCAGGCGGCATTGACGACGGCGTGCGATCGCGCTATTGCCCTAATTTTGGAGTTGGCTGGCGGAACTGCGACGGTGCAGAAAACGGCGAGTTCGGGCGAAGATTTGAGTTGGTCGCGGACGCTCGAATTGCGTCTCGATCGAGTAAACTCAATCTTAGGACAATTGAAAAGAGGACAAACCGGCGGTTCGGCATATTTGGAACCGGAGGAAGTAAAAAATATCCTCACAGCTTTGGGATGCGAAGTGACTGCGACAGAAAAAGCACGAGTTTTTGCGATCGCAGTTCCTGCTTACCGCTACCGAGATTTAGAAAGGGAAATCGATTTAATCGAAGAAGTCGCGAGACTCCACGGTTACGACAATTTCTGCGATACTTTGCCTAGCGAAACAGAACCGGGTTACCTATCTCCAGAATACGCGCACATACGGAATGTGCGATCGGCTTTTCGGGCGGCCGGTTTGACAGAGTTAATGCACTATTCCTTAGTGAAAACCGAAGGAGAAAATCAAGTTGTGTTAGCAAATCCGCTGTTTGTCGAGTATTCGGCTTTGCGGACAGAAATGCTGTCAGGTTTGATTGATGCTTTCGGGTACAATTTGGAGCAAGGAAACGGCGCGCTCAACGGTTTTGAAGTCGGTCGCATTTTCTGGAAAGAAGGGGATGCCATGAAGGAAGTAGATGCCGTAGCGGGGATTATTGGCGGCGACCCGACTGTGTGGAAATGGCAGCAAGGTGGGCGCGATCGACCTTTGACTTGGTTTGAAGCAAAAGGTGTCCTAGAAAGTGTGTTTCAGCAGTTGAGCTTGGCTGTGGAATATGCCAGCGATTCGTCTAATTCGCGCTTGCATCCCGGCCGCACGGCTGCGTTATCCTTAAACGGGAAACGCTTAGGAATCTTTGGACAATTGCACCCACAATTGCAGCAAGAAAAAGATTTACCTGAGCAGGTTTACGTGTTTCAATTAGATTTAGCGGTGCTGTTGGCTGAGTTAGGACAATCTACCAATTCGACTCGCAAATTTGCAGCTTATTCCAGTTTCCCCGCTTCCGACAGAGACATTGCATTTTTCGCACCCGTTGAAGTTGCGGTGGCTGAGATGGCTGGTGCGATGAAAAAGGCTGGCGGTAGTTTGCTGGATTCCGTGGAATTGTTCGACGAATACCGTGGCGACAACGTGCCGGCGGGACAACGTAGTTTAGCATTTCGCTTGATTTATCGATCGGGCGATCGGACTTTGAGCGAAACCGATGTCGAACCAGCCCAACAAAAAGTGCGCGATGTTTTAGTTGAGAAATTCGGCGTTAGTTTGAGAAGCTAATTGTAGGGTGCGTCGCCTGCGAAAAATCCCTGAGAAAGATCGATAATACCATAGCGACGCACCTGCTGTAACATCGCCGATTCAGCCAACAAACCCAACAATTATTTGGTAACAAGGTTTTTCAAACATGGTTCAAGGTGCGTCGCTATGAGATTTTCCATATTTAGTTAGGGATTTTTCAGGGCGACGCACCCTACGGCTGTACAAGAAGATCCCTGCTCGATCAATTACTCAACCACCGCTTTGTCCGTACCTCGTGTGCCTCCAATCACCAGAACTGCTTTAGACATAAGATGATTTCCGCTCTAAAGGTTGCCCATGCACAAAATGACGATCAACAATTTCAGGAACATCCTCAACTGTCAGACGAACATACCAATGCTTGTTCGAGAGTATTTTCTTTTGAATCTTTGTTGGCAACCATGAGGGTTCCATACCCTTAACTTTAGAGACTAAGACTACGGCTCCTAAGTCGCAACGGTCTAAACACCCTGAACGACGGATTTCAACTTGGTGTTCCAACTGACGCTGTTTGATTTCATCTAAAAAGGCTTGATAAATTTCAATCGCACCGCAGCGATGACAGCAGCCGTCACGATCATTGAGATCGCGTTGCTTTGTACAGATAAACACACGATAGTTACTTGGATTAGTCATGTCGATTTTGGATTTTGGGTTCATCTTGCTTTGTCAAAAAACTTGCCAGATACGCTGTTCACAGAGCGTTAGACAACTACCAGCTATGCCTTCTATAATATGAGTAATGGCTCGTGTTTGGCAACTCGCATTTCATCCCCTTATATCTATGCCTCGTAAAATCAGCACAAACCCCCGCAAACCGCCGAAACAAGACCGTTCCAAAATCACGGTCGAGGCCATTCTGACTGCAACAACTCAGATTTTGACCCAGGAAGGCTATGACACGGCTAGTACCAATCGGATAGCGGAACGAGCCGGAGTCAGTATTGGCTCGTTGTATCAGTATTTCCCCAATAAAGAAGCCT
>JAYUGZ010000628.1:0-9313 GCA_043767465.1 Cyanobacteriota bacterium | reverse complement strand
AAGTTGAGTTGAATTTTTCGGGCGGCGATTTGCTCGTCTATTGCTCGTTTTTGGGTTTCTAAGTCTTGGATTTGTGCAGTTAATTCGGCGATGCGATCGCCCGTAGGTTCGCTGCTAAACACTGTTTCGGTGTGCACTCCCAGCAATCGCACGGCGACTGTACCCGCGCCCGTGGCTCTGACTGACTCGGTTTCGAGGGTTGCGGGGAGAGAGGCGATCGCCAATTCTCGCTCGTTTCCCGTCAGGGCTACTATGCCGCGACGGGTGATCAGGGCGCGATCGGTGTACACGGTAACTTCTGAAATTTGCGATTCTACTATTTTGATATTATCGCGATCGTCGAGTAAATTTGAATTAGTCATTGCTACTAATGCCTTTACGAAACTCTTTTAGTGCTTCCAAGGGCGAAGCAAACAAAATGCAGCGCTTCAACAAAGATAAGTCTAACTCAGGCAGTAATTCGCTGCTCGCAATTCCCTCATAACCCTGCTCTTGCAATCGGTAAAGTTGCAGCGTTCCGTCTTCCCAGAACCAAACTTCTCGCACACCCATCAGCCGATATTTCTGAAGTTTAATCGGACTACCGCTAGTAATTACCACCTCAACACATAAATCAGGAACATCCTTATCTGTCCCGAAACAATAAGACAAATCTGCCTGATACTCGACTTGACCCTCAACAATCTGACTGTAAGCACCGCTCGGAAAAAATTCAATTTCCTTAACTTCAAAGTAGATACCAAGCAATCCTGCAATCATGGATTTAACCACTTCATGAGGTTTACTAATGCCCACAATTTCTAACAGTCCTTGAGGATAAAATAACCGCACTCCCGGCACATTTTCAAAGCTGGATTGAATTGCTTTAAATTGATGCCATGTTAAGCCGCGGCAAGTGAAATGCTGCTCGGCTGTCGGAGAAACTGTGGGATTGTCTATAGTTTGAACCATGACTGTGCTGTTGATTTTAAAATGTTAGCGCAGGAGGGCGGGTTTATTATCTTATTCATTTTGGAGACGGATGTTTGGTAAAACCCGCCTCTACGATATATTGTTTTTTCCGCCTGCTTCCTCAATGTTAGCTGAGCGGCTCAATTCCCGCCAAATCCAAAATTTGCGGAATCAAATCTTCTCGCTTAACGGCCATCATGTGAACTCCTTGACACAATTCCCGAGCTAGCTTGACTTGTTCTGCTGCAATTTTTATGCCTTCCTGTAAGGGTTCTGGGGATTTTGCCAAACGGTCGATCGTCTCTTGCGGTATGTTAACTCCCGGCACGTATTTTTTAATAAATTCAGCATTTTTAGCTGATTTAAATAAAAAGATTCCTGCTAAAATTGGTTTGTTGCAGCCAGCAGCAATGTGGTGCATAAACTTATCGAAAACGTCAAAATCGGTAATTAATTGACTCTGAAAAAACTGGGCTCCAGCTTCTACTTTTTTCTCAAACCGGCTTTGTAAACCCGACCAACTGGGGCATTGCGGATCGACAGCGGCACCGACAAATAAATCGGTAACTCCGTCTGTTAAAGCTTGGTCATTCCAGTCTTTACCGCCGTTCATTTTTTGAATGACTTGCAGCAGCCGCACTGATTCTAAATCGAATACACTTTTGGCTTTTGGATGGTCGCCGGCTTTGACTGGATCGCCGGTGAGTGCCAAGATATTATGGATGCCTAAGGCGTGGGCTCCCATGAGATCGGCTTGCAGGCCTATTTGGTTGCGATCGCGACAAGCAACTTGACAAATCGGCTCAATTCCGCGCTGCAAGAGAATTGCGGAAACTGCTAGGGGACACATTCGCAGCACCGCGCGGCTTCCGTCTGTGATATTGATGGCGTGAACTCTGTTTTTGAGGCGTTCAGCCATTGCGATCGTATGAGTCATGTCGCCGCCTTTTGGCGGGGCCACTTCGGCGGTAATTATAAATTCTCCGGGGGTGGTGCAGGCTGTACGAAAACGGTTCATAGTTAGTTGACAGTTGATAGTTGATAGTTGTTATTTGTTATTTGTTATTTGTTGTTTGTTATTAGTTATTTGTTGTTTGTTATTTTTGAAATCTCCCAATAACCAATAACTAATAACCAATAACTACTGACTAATTAGGTAGAGAATAACCAAAAGCAGTTTTAACCTTATTCAAAGTTTGGTTGGCAATAGTTTCTGCTTGTTCTCTGCCTTGACGGAGTACAGATTCTAAATATCCCGGATCGTCCATTATTTCTTTGTATTTATCCTGAATTGGCTTGAGGGCATTAATTGTTGTCTCTGTCAACAATGGTTTGAAATCTCCCCAACCCATATTTTCACATTCCGCTGCTACTTCTTCCTTCGATTTGCCGGAAAGCAGGAGATAAAGTGTTAGCAAATTTCTCGCTTCCGGGCGCTCGGGGTCGTCAAAAGTCAAGCCCCGCACGGCATCTGTTTTGCAGCGCTTGATTTTTTTTGTAATTGTTTCGGGTGAATCTAATAAATTAATTCGACTCAATTCAGAAGGGTCAGATTTTGACATTTTGCGCGTACCGTCTGTCAAACTCATCACTCTCGCGCCGTCTGTCCGAATTAATGGTTCGGGAAGTTTCAATACAGGTTTTTCTGGTGTGCCGAATTGGTGATTTAATCTGATAACGATATCGCGGGTGAGTTCCAAATGCTGTTTTTGGTCTTCTCCTACGGGCACTTTGTCGGCATCGTAAAGCAAGATGTCGGCTGCCATTAATACGGGATAATTTAGCAAGCCTGCATTGACATTTTCGCCTTGTTTAACTGCTTTTTCTTTAAACTGAATCATGTCTTCGAGCCAGTTGATCGGGGTAATGCAGTTGAGCAGCCATGCTAGTTCTGTGTGCGCCGAGACGTGGGATTGCACGAAAATAGTAGAATGTTCTAAATCGATGCCGCAAGCTAAATAGAGAGCGGCGATGGTGTAAGTGTCGGATGCTAGAGTTGCTGGATTGTGCGGTGCGGTAATTGCGTGCAAATCGACTACGCAAAAGTAATTTTCGTACTGGCTTTGACCTTCTACCCAGTTGCGAATGGCACCGAGATAGTTACCGAGGTGAAGATTGCCTGTTGGCTGAACTCCTGAAAGAACGCGCTGTTTGCCCATGAGGAAAGAAGAGAATTGAAGTCACATTTCTATATTGACACGTTATTTTGATTTAAGATACTCTTCGTTAAAATTTACATCTTGCACGATTGTCAGCAACGGGCTAGAAGCCAGTTCCAGTTTTAAGACATCTGTAGGGAGACGGCATTGTCCATCGGTAATTTTATGTCTTAGGTATTACAGGTCTACTGTCTGACGATTAAGGCCCGATCTCCCTGGCGCCCCCCGAAAGCAAGGGGGGAATCGGAACCGATCAAAGTCCCCCGACTATCCGGGGGATTTAGGGGGATCTGGCAAGAGGGTAAAAGCGAGATTTCTCAGGTTTCAGACTTAAGTTGACACGCTTTGGGCATTGCCGTGTCCTTAGCTTGAAAGTAATTACCAATCTGTCAGCAACCTGGCTTTGCGCAACATAAATGTCAGAACTGTTTCTTGGCCGGTAATAATATCGGCTCTGCCCTCCATTCCCGCTTGAATTGAATACTGGCGGGGGACATTTGCCTGGGAGTTTCCGAAGAATTGACCGCTGGTGGAGTTGAGTTTTGTTAAATAGGTTTGTTGGGGTTTAATTGCTACTTCGTAATAGGCTGTACCTAAATTGTTACCGGGATTTTGAGGGGCGATCGCATCTGGGGCGATTTCGCTGACTGTTCCTTTTAATGTTCCGTAATCGGGGAAGGGTAAAGCGGAAATTCTGATCTGTACGGGTTGGCCGATTTGGATGCGGGCGATGTCTTGGGAGGTGACTTTGGCTTTGACTACCAGGGGTACGTCGCTGGGGACGATTTGGGCGATCGCGCTGCCGGCTTGTACGGTTTGACCGATATTGCGTACTTCCAATTTGAGAATTGTACCATCAGCGGGGGCGCGGATCGCGCTATTTTCGAGTTTTGACTCGATTTGATTTAGTTCTTTTTTAGCTTGAATTAATTGTTGTTGAATGGACGATCGCTTGACAAGCAAAACTCGCCGACTTCTACCGAGTCTCTCGGCGACATCCGGCTGCGATGTGGCGATTTTTACGATAGCGGACTCGACTAATTCCTGGGCGGCGGAATTTGCACTTTGAATACTCTGAAATTGCGCGCTGGCCAAAATTTGATTTTCCAAGTCGCGCAGTTGGCGATTGATTTGATCTGTTGCTGTCTGAGACTGAGTGACAGTTTCTTGAAACTGCTTTTTTTGAGTGCCCAAGAGTGAGGCATTAATAACTGCGATCGCATCTCCGGCTTTTACTGTCTGATTCTCGCTGACAGCAATGCTTTCGACGGTTCCTTCGGTTGCTGCTTGTACGAGGCGCACTTCTCCGGCGGGACGGACGATGGCGTCTGCTTTAACTGTAGCGCTGTATTTGGTGACGCTCGCAAGGGCGATCGCCCCGCCAAAGGTTGCCACCATCAAAATTCCCCCCAAAGTCGTCCAGCGGCTGACAGGGGGCAAAAACTGGTCGTTATCAAAAATTTCAGCGGGGGTGGGTTCGGTAGTGCGAGACATGGCGGCTACTGGGGGTGATGGGAATCGTTTTGAGTTTTGAGATTGCCGCGCACAGCGGGCCACGCTGCGCGATGTTGAGTTGGGGGGAGGAGCATAGTTTTGAGTTTTAATATTAGTTCAAAAAAAGAATGCAACTGTAAGCTTGCTCCAAACCCTGATTAAATCAGTCATTCCGAAATCTCAAACGGTATGAGTTGGAAAAGGGAGAGATTGATCTCTTATTTCTTTTGTCACATTAATTTTTAGCTTTCCGGACACCAAGAATATGTTTAGAAGTCTCAATCAAAATTCACAGGCTCAAAGTCAAAATCCGCACAACTTGGCCGTTCCCACCCGCAAATTGCCCCAAACATCAAAAATGGCGGAGCTAGCGGGCAGAAATTATGAAAATAGAGCGTTTCAGCCAGGATTTTTGGCGCTGTTACCCGGTTTGTCTGGGATCTGTACGTAAGTAAGTACATATGTATTAATAGGAGTTCCTGATGTTGGAAAATCAACAAGATTCACTATTTACCGAACTAAACGATCGAGAATCTGGGACTGTCAGCGGTGGCAGCACTACCAGCGGTTTCAGCAGCGCTAATAGCAACAGCCAGACCAAGAACAGCAGCAGCGATGGCGTCAATATGCTGTTTTTTGTGCCACAGCCGAGCCAGCTTTACCTGTACGATCCGATTCGCGATCGCCCTTACAAAACCCTAGTGGTTTAGATAGCTGAGTCTGGTAATCCGATCTGAGAAAACTTGAAAAAATCTCAGTAATATTCCGGAAGTCGCACAGCACTTGAAGAACTATTAGTTAGTAATTACACGAGACTATATAAATTTTATCAAATTTCTAGTTCTCGTTCAATTTTGTGAACTTAAATGGAGTCAAATCATCATGCAAGAAACAAAGGACAACGCACTGTTTGCTGAACTCACCCCTGAAGAATCAGCTAGCGTCAACGGCGGTCACTACTATGATTACGATCGCTGTCGCCGGCGCAGTTGGGTCGTGTACCGCCGCAATTGCGACGGTTCCTTCAGAAGAGTAGTCCGCTACGCATACTACTAAAGTTTACTGCTCTCAATTGAGCTCTATAACTGTGGAGCAAAAAAGCACCCATAACTTTATGGGTGCTTTTTGCTGATTGGGTAGTTGGTGATGAGTAATCTTCATTATGCTCTACCCATTATTCATTTTGCAAAATGTTAAAGAACATCCCTTTTATCGGCAAAATGCCATTATTCGGACAAGTCAACCGGTTTAAGAAGTATCAGGTTGTTCTCCAGCAGAGCGAAGAAGATTGCGGGGCGGCTTGTTTGGCTTCGATCGCGAAATTTTACGGACAGAATTTTACTATTAGCCGCTTGCGAGAATATGCGGGCACTGGCCAAAAGGGGACGACTTTACTAGGCTTGAAACAGGGGGCTGAGGCGATCGGCTTTAATGCTCGATCCGTGCGAGCAGCCGCTGCTATTTTAGACAAAATTGACGAAGCACCTTTACCGGCAATTATTCACTGGAGTGGGTATCACTGGGTTGTTTTGTATGGGAAACAGGGCGACAAATATGCGATCGGCGATCCGGCTGTCGGTATGCGCTATATTTCCAAAGAAGAATTAGCAGCAGGTTGGACAGATTGGCTGTGCTTGCTTGTAGACCCAGATCCCGATCGATTTTTTGCCGAAGCAGACGGTCAACCGCCCGCTAATTCCTTACAAAAATGGATGCGCCGGGTTTGGATTTACCGCCAGCTTTTAATGGAAGCATTGTTGCTGAATATGGTGTTGGGCTTGCTGTCAATTTCTTCGCCTTTTCTGGTACAACTGCTCACCGACGACATTTTGGTGCGGGGCGACACGCAACTTTTGGCAAGTGTGGCGATCGCAGTTATAGTTATGAACCTTTTTAGCAGCAGTTTAGGACTGGTACAGTCGAACTTAATTGCTCAATTTTCCCAGCGTTTAGAGTTGGGATTGGTGATGGAATTCGGGCGTAAATTCCTGCGATTGCCTTTAAGCTTTTACGAAACCAGACGCAGCGGCGAAATTGTCAGTAGATTACAAGATATCCAAGAAATCAATAAATTAGTATCTCAATTTGCGATCAGCTTGCCCAGTCAATTTTTTATAGCTGTAGTTTCTTTTGTTTTCATGTTGTTTTACAGTAAGGAACTAACGCTAGCAGCTACAGTGATGGCTGTGTTAATGACTGCCTCTACAGTGGTTTTCCTACCCGTATTGCAGCAAAAGACGCGCGCTTTATTTGTGCTGGAAGCAGAAACTCAAGGCGTTTTAGTAGAAACCTTTAAAGGCGCGCTGACTGTCAAGACGACTAGCAGCGCCCAGCAACTTTGGGAAGAATTTCAAAGCCGCTTCGGTCGCTTAGCGAGTCTTACTTTTCGTACTACACAAATTGGCATTCTCAATAATATTTTTTCTGGTTTTATTGCTTCAGCGGGCAGCATTACCCTGCTGTGGTTGGGCAGCGGTTTGGTGATTGACAAGGTATTGAGTATTGGTCAGTTGCTAGCATTTATTAGCATGAATCAAAACGTTACTACTTGGGTGACTTCCTTGGTCGAATGTACTGATGAAATGGCTCGCGTCCAGACAGCAACTCAACGGCTTTCGGAAGTTATAGACGCTGAGCCGGAAAGTAAAAGCGATATTAATAAACCTGTGGTAACGCTTCAAGATCGTGACGAAATTGTTTGCAAGAGTGTTAATTTTCACTACCCAGGCAGACTTGACTTGCTGGAAAATTTTTCTGTGACGTTTCCGGGCGGTCACGCAATTGCTTTAATCGGTTATTCTGGTTGTGGAAAAAGTACGCTAGCTAAGGTAATTGCTGGTCTGTATCCGCTGCAATCTGGTAATGTGAGAATTGGCGGTTACAATTTGCAGGATTTGTCTCTCGATTGTCTCAGACAGCAGGTGGTTCTTGTTCCCCAAGAAGCACATTTCTGGAGCCGTTCGATTCTCGATAATTTTAATTTGGGCAGTCCCGATGTCAGCTTTGAACAGATTGTGAAAGTTTGCAAAATTGCGGGGGCAGATGAATTTATCAGTCAATTACCGGATAAATATCAAACTGTTTTAGGGGAGTTTGGCGCGAATATTTCTGGGGGACAAAGACAGAGATTGGCGATCGCCCGCGCCATTCTCAACAACCCGCCTGTGTTGATTCTAGACGAGTCTACCGCAGGGCTAGATCCCGCCAGCGAAGCGGAAGTCTTGGAGAATTTGTTGATGTACCGGCAGGGAAAAACTACGATTTTTATCAGTCACAGGCCGCGAGTGATCGATCGCGCCGATTGGATTATCATGTTAGAACGCGGCAAGTTGAAAATGCAAGGATCTGCTGCAAAATTGCGATCGATTCCCGGAGATCACTTAGAGTTTTTGGAACCTTAGACAAAATTGTAGGGTGCGTCAGTGGAAAATCAATACGGATAAGACGGCGGTTGAAACCGCGCCTACAGAAACGAAGTCCGCCTCCGCGGACTGAAGAGAATAAGGTAATTTTAACCGCAGACTCTTCATCTTCAACCCGCGGAGGCGGGTTTGGTTTGTATAGACGCGGTTTCTAACCGCCCGGTCTTTTGATCTTCAACCCGCGGAGGCGGGTTTGGTTTGTATAGACGCGGTTTCTAACCGCCGGGTCTTCTTCAACCCGCGGCGGCGGGTTTTGTTTGTATAGACTTCAAGAAGTCGGGGACTTGAGTATTCTGTTGTCCTCCATCAACCTGACAAACTAAGGCTATGACCCTGGTCAGTAAATTCAATCTACCTGTTCCGACATATTGCCATCAACGAGGTCAACTAAAAGTCGCGCAGCTTTGCCAACGACCCACGTATCTTTCTTGAATTGCTGATGGTATGCGTCTATAGCATGAGGCGATGATTTTACAACCTCCCGCGCTTTTTTGATGGATTCCGCACGCATATAGCAGAGCAAATAATCCTTGCCATCAAGTGACAAGTGGAACCAAGACTCTATTGTTACACCTTCGTCTTGTAGCGTTGCGATCGCCTCGTCAGCGCGATCGTTGAGAATTTTCGCCCACTCTTCGACTCGATCGAGTGAGTTTGGTTTTAGCTCAATAATACTAGCAATTACATCCATGAGATTACCCTTTCAGTTTAGATCGGTTTATGCGCTATGAAGCGCAGCAGAATGGCGATCTGATGCAGTATTTTATCTCACCGCCCAGTCTTCTTCATTAATGCACCCGACAAACTAGGGGAATCGCCTCCTGATTTTCCAGCACCAAACCGTACTCCAAACCTTCAACAACCGCCTGACAAGAAGCATCCAAAATATTAGTAGAAACCCCCACAGTAGTCCATCGCTGCTGGCGGTTGCTCGATTCCACCAACACGCGAGTTTTAGCACAAGTACCCGCACCGGAGTCCAGAATTCGCACCTTATAATCTGTCAGGTAAAAATGAGCAATCGCCGGATAAAAATTCATCAAAGCTTTCCGCAAAGCCGCATCCAAAGCCGAAACCGGGCCATTTCCTTCCGCACATTCCAAAATATTTGTACCGTTTACTGACAATTTCACCGTGGCTAAAGCCGTACAATCTTCGCCAACCTTATCGCAGTGGACTTGAAATCCCGTAATTTCAAACCATCGTTGGCGCTGTGACAAAGCCTCCCGCATCAACAATTCAAAAGACGCCTCAGCGCCCTCAAATTGATATCCTTGACTTTCCAAA
>JAYUGZ010000627.1:0-9314 GCA_043767465.1 Cyanobacteriota bacterium | reverse complement strand
TTACTCATCCCAGGAATACTCCCCGACGTTCGCCTCAACCAATTGGGACGATTTTTAGCCCTAGCCATTGCAGCCCTCGGCATTGACCTAATTTGGGGGTACACAGGTTTACTTAGTTTAGGGCATGGGGTGTTTTTTGCGATCGGCGGCTACGCATTCGCCATGCACCTAAAACTGCAAATTCCCTCAACAGCCAGCAGTCAATTACCCGAATTCATGAACCTTTACGGAGTCACCGAACTCCCCTGGTTTTGGCAACCATTCCATTCATTTCCCTTCTCAGCAGCAGCAGTAATTCTCATCCCCGCAATCTTGGGCGGAATTTTAGGTTACTTAGTATTCCGCAATCGAATTCGAGGCGTTTACTTTTCAATTCTTACCCAAGCAGCAACAATTGTATTTTTCAACTTCTTCAACGGCCAGCAAAAACTGATTAACGGCACCAACGGACTCACCGACTTTAAAACCCTGTTCGGCGCCCCAGTAAATAACCGAGATACTCAATATATTTTCTACATTCTCACCATACTATTTCTAGCAGCAACATACGCCCTTTGCCGCTGGCTAACCAGCGGGCGTTTCGGTCGCTTGCTCATCGCCATTCGCGACGACGAAGTGCGGCTGCGTTTCTCCGGCTACAATCCCACAGGATACAAAGTTTTAGTATTTGCAATTTCCGCCGGTTTAGCCGGAATAGCAGGCGCTTTATATACCGTACAAACGGGAATTATTTCGCCGAAAGCGATGGATATTGCATTTTCGATCGAAATGGTAATTTGGGTAGCAGTCGGAGGTCGCGCCACATTATCTGGAGCAATATTAGGAGCGCTGCTAGTCAACTTTGGCAAGAGTTTCTTGAGCGAACAATTTCCCGAATTTTGGCTATTTTTCCAAGGCGCGCTATTCTTAATAGTAGTGACTGTGCTGCCCGACGGCTTAGTCGGATGGCTGCAACATCAAAGTTTCAACCAAATCCGCGCCCTGTTCAGAAAACCGAAGTACGTATCTACTTACCCCAGCCTGGAACAAGACCCAGAAGTTCAGCATGAAAAAGAAGAACTTGAACATTGAGTGCTAAATAATGATGTAGGGTATTCTTGCGGATTCTCTCTTCAAAGATTTTGTAGTAAAATACTCAGTTATTTAACTTTAGGGCAAACATATGGCAGATGTTATTGACTACAAAATTTACGGCGACGATTTGCAACTCATCGAGATTGAACTTGACCCGAGAGAAGGCGTCAGGGCTGAAGTAGGAGCCATGACATACATGGAAGGCGACATCCAGATGCAAACAGCCACAGGTGGTGGGATATTTCAAGGTTTCAAACGGATGCTGACAGGGGAGAGTTTTTTTATAAGCACCTTTGTTAACAGCGGAAATCGCAAGGCCCGCGTCGCTTTCGCCGCCCCCTACCCTGGGAGAATAATTCCTCTCGATTTAGGTCAACTTGGGGGCAAATTTATGTGTCAAAAAGACTCATTTCTCTGTGCGGCTAACGGCGTTGATATTGAGGTAGCTTTCACCAAGCGGCTCGGTGCCGGTTTTTTTGGCGGAGAAGGCTTTATTCTGCAAAAATTGCAGGGTGACGGGCTCGCTTTTGTTCATGCGGGAGGAACAATCGTTGAGAAAAATTTGGGAGTTGGTGAAGTGTTGCGAGCGGACACTGGTTGTTTGGTCGCTTTTGCGCCGAGTGTAGATTACGATATTCAGTTTGTGGGCGGGTTTAGAAATGCTCTATTTGGCGGCGAAGGCTTGTTTTTGGTCAAGCTAACCGGGCCTGGAAAAGTGTACTTGCAAAGTCTGCCGCTCTCGAAGTTGGCTGAGCGGATTATGGCTGCAATGCCAACTGCAATTCCGAGCAGTTCTAGTAGTTTTGTCTTAGAATAAACTGGCTGTAGGGTGCGTCATTTAGCATATTTTGGGGCGTGTCCAGAGACTATTGGCTGACGCACCTGACCAGGAAAATCTAAATGTAAATGGTATCGGTTTTTATTCATTAGTGAGTTAACTGCTAATTATGAATGGAAAAGTATTAGAAATAGAAAACTTGACTGTTAGCTTTGATGGTTTTAAAGCCATCAATGGTTTAAATTTCAGCATGGATGCGGGGGAACTGCGAGTTATCATTGGCCCTAACGGTGCGGGGAAAACAACTTTTCTCGATTCGATTACGGGGAAGGTGCAGCCAACGGAAGGGCGGGTAATTTTTAAAGGCCGCAATTTGCGGAAATTGTCGGAATATCAAATTGCTCGCCTGGGTATTGGCCGTAAGTTTCAAACGCCGCGAGTTTACTTAAATTTAACACCGCGGGAAAATTTAGAGCTATCTTGTAACCGAGATAAAAATTTATTTCCAACTCTGTTTAAGCGTTCTCCTATAGCGGAAAAGCGCACGGTTTCAGGTTTGCTAGAAACAATTGGTTTAGTTGCTAAGGCTGATGTTTCGGCTGGTTTGCTTTCTCACGGGGAAAAGCAATGGTTGGAAATTGGGATGTTGGTGGCGCAATCTCCTGATTTGTTGTTGGTGGATGAACCTGTGGCGGGTTTGACGGATGAGGAAACGGCGCTGACTGGAGATTTGCTGATTTCGCTGGCCGAAAGTCATTCGGTGTTAGTGATAGAACACGATATGGAGTTTGTGCGGCAAATTGCTCAAAAGGTGACGGTGCTGCATCAGGGTGCTGTTTTGTGCGAGGGAACGATGGATGAGGTGCAAAATGACGATCGCGTAATTGAGGTATATTTGGGAAAACCAGAAGAGTAAGAAGTTCGGCAACGGATTCTGTAGCGGATTTAACGGATAAAAGAATGTTTGGCAACGGATTCTGTAGCGGATGTAAGCAATTACCAATTACCAATTACTAATAACAATATGCTAGAAGTTTCTAATCTGAATGTTTACTACGGCGAAAGTCACATTTTGCGCGGTGTCGATTTAAGTGTATCGGCGGGGCAAATGGTTTGTTTGATCGGCCGCAATGGTGTGGGCAAAACTACTATGCTCAAAACGTTAATGGGTTTGCTGCAACCGCGCAGCGGCACAATTAATTTTGGCGGACAATCTATTGCTTCTAAGTTGACTCACCAGCGGGCAAAGTTGGGCATTGGTTACGTGCCTCAAGGGCGCGAAATTATTCCTCGCTTGACTGTGAAAGAAAATCTCTTGTTAGGTTTGGAAGCGAAACCAACTCTGACAAAAAATCCTGAAGTTCCTGATGAAATTTTTGAGTTATTTCCGGTTTTGAAGACTATGCTCGATCGCATGGGGGGCGATTTGAGCGGTGGACAGCAGCAACAGTTGGCTATTGCTAGGGCTTTGATGGGCGAGCCGAAATTGTTGGTTTTGGATGAACCGACGGAGGGGATTCAACCGTCGATCATTTTAGACATTGAGGCTGCGGTGCGCCGGGTGGTTGCGACTCGGGGAATTTCGGTTTTGTTGGTGGAGCAGCATTTGCATTTTGTGCGGCAAGCCGATTGGTATTATGCTATGCAAAAAGGCGGGATTGTGGCTTCTGGAAGCACTAGCGATTTGAGTGATGAGGTGGTTCAGAGGTTTTTGGCTGTTTGAATAGAAGGAAGTTCGGCAACGGATGAGTGTAACGGATGTAACGGATGTAATTGTAATAGATAGAAGAAGGAAGGAAGATTTTTTTGAGGTTGGGTTCGGCTGGAAAAGAGGAGGCAGAGCCTCCAGATATTCGTTACCAGGCAAAGCCTAGTAACGAGTAAATCAATAAGACTCGGCGGTTGAAACCGCAGCTACACAAACGAAGTCCACTCCAAGCGGACTCAAGAATGAAGCGGATATTCAGGCTAGATTTGATATGATTAATTTTTTCTGCCGTCGGGCATTGTGGTGCCGGCCATACTGGCTCGATCGATACTAGCGCCATCTAGATTAGCATTTCGGAGGTTCGCATTTGACAGATTTGCGTCTCTGAGGTCGCAAAATCGCAAGTCTGCACCGTCTAAATTGGTTCCTGTCAAGTTGGCTTTTCGGAGGTTGGTGTTGCTGATTCTCGCTCCGATTAACTGGGCTCCGCTTAAGTCTGTGCGAGCCATATTGGTGTTGACAAAATCTGAGATCTCGAAGGTACTACCGCTGAGGCTGGCGTCTGAGAAGTCTGCTCCTGTGACGATCGCATTTTTTAAGCGTATGTTAACTAATTTTATAGCCCGGAGGTCGCAACGGACGCAGCTTTGGGTTAGCAGCAGGGTTTCGACGTTGGCGTTGATTTGGTCAATTTGTTGCTGGGAGAACCTTTCGGCAAATTCTGGGGAAACGTAACCGAGCTTTTTGGGATCTTCTGGTTTTGGTTGGGGTGTTGCTGTTTGAGTTGTTGGTGGTTGAGTTGTTGGTGTTTGGGGTGTTGGTGTTTGGGCGATCGCCTGCCGTTGCAGCCCCGCCTTCGGATATTCTAGAGTGGCGGCAAAAATTAGCAGGGCGATCGACAATATTGTGATTTTTTTCATAAATAAATAACTTCTTGCTTGCAAGAATACCATTTACAGCAAATTCTATGTAAAGATGGTACACTCAATCGAGTATATTAAGCCAAAAATAAAACATTCTTGATTTCAGTCAAAAGTGTTACGGTATGCGATTTAAAATAATTAACCTATGCCTTACAGTAAATTTACTCTCAGCAAAGCTGTAGAGGATTTCAATCTTACGATCGTTGAAGGCGCGCGTTTCTTACCCGAAATTGCGCCAGTCACTCCTAGTCTTTTGCTTCAGGATACTCTTAAAGAAACGATTCCATGGGCGATCGCGGTCAGCAGTGAAAAAGCTCGTTCAGAGGGGATTATCAATCCTGTGTTGCTGGAAGTCAAACGGCAGCTTCAAGGGCAGATTAGCGTTTTTTCAGGCGTTGAATTCAATGTAGAACCGGAGGCTGAACTCACAGGCTATGTGGACTTTCTCCTAAGTCGTTCCCCGGAACAACTATTTATTAAAGCCCCTGCGGTTGTCTTGGTGGAAGCCAAGAAAGAAGACCTTAAACCAGGTTTGGGGCAATGCCTTGCAGAAATGGTTGCTGCTCAACGTTTTAACCAACAAAAGCAACAGCCGATATCGACTATTTACGGAACCGTAACTAGCGGTACAGTTTGGCGGTTTCTTAAACTAGAAGAGCAATGCGTATCTATCGATCTTACTGATTATTCTCTGCTTCCGGTTGAGCAAATTTTGGGCTTCCTCGTTTGGATGATGACTGAAAATTGCTAGATATTAGGTTGGGCTAAATAGAGCCAAATTCAGATAAAAAACTTCGGAACCGTCAGGCGCGCGAATTAATTTTTCTATTACCGGAGGCAGTTGCTGTTGGCGGTACAACTCTGGAATTTCGCAGAAGTTTTCTTCGGAAATTTCCAAAATCTTGGGCATATCAGGAATGGGAATTCCCAATCTATCGCTCTTATTTAAGGTGCAAACAATCAGGTAGTTGCAGTCAGCAATGCTCCGACTACTGGGAAATATTTTGGATAAATTAATCAGGGTAATCAGTTCTTCTTGGTGTCGCACTAAACTTTGACCGCTATCTAAAAAACCGTAGGGATTAAAGTCTTTAACAACGCGCTGCACCTTTTCAATAGGAACCGCATAGGAAACATTGCCAAGTTCAAAGGAAACAAGTTTTCTAGGAGCAGTTCTGACATTGCCTTGTTTTTTGCTGCGAAAGCGGCGATTGTAATTCGTGTGAGTCATCCGATTTTAGATTGAAGATTAATGAACCGCGAAGGCGCTAAGAACGCGAAGGAAGAGAAAGAAGAAGATGCAGTTTGGATTATTTAATGTTTAATTAAATTGGGGATAGCTTCTAAAAGTTGGGATTCACTGTAAGGTTTGGTGAAATATTGATTAGCACCTAATTCCATTGCCATTCTCCGGTGTTTTTCGCCGCTGCGGGATGTTAGCATGGCTACGGGAATCTTAGCAAACCGCTGGGTCGATCGCATAGAGCGCAATAATTCAAATCCATCCATCCGGGGCATTTCAATATCCACAATCGCCAAACTGCAATCGAGACCATTTTGCAGCTTTTCCAGGGCATCCAAACCGTCCTTCGCCTGCACTACCCGGTAGCGAGCACGAGTCAGCATCAGAGACAGCAACTGCCGAATTGTATAGGAATCGTCCACTACCAAAATCTGGGGTGACTGACTCGAAGTCGGCGCGATTTGTGGCACTTTACCGTACCCCTGGGCGATCGAACTATTGGACAAAGGTTGACCCACCAAATCATCCACATCCAAAATAGTCACAACTTTACCGTCCCCCAAAATCGTACTCCCCAAAACCCCGCGAGGCTTGGATAGAGGCGGCGGCAAAGGTTTAACCACAATTTCCTGCTGGCCGATCAGGCGTTCGACAGCCACCGCCAGCATTCCTTCGCTAGAAGCCAAAACCAAGACGGGGATGTGATCTTGGGTCAAAGGGTCTGGAGAGGGGGCATCGGGGCCCAGAACGCTGTATTCGAGCAAATCTTGCATCCTCACCAATCGAATAAATTCATCCCGCCACCACAGCATCGGCTGATTGCCGGCGGTGTGAACTTCCGAAGCTTTAACGTGCAGAATTTCCTCGACTGCATCCAGCGGGACTGCTATTTTATTGTGATCGGTCTTCACCATCAAAGCCTCAGTAATCGACAGCAACAGTGGCAGTTTGATGATAAAACTCGTACCTTTTCCCAGGCGAGAATCCACCTTCACAGTTCCCCGCACAGTCCGCAAATTCGTGCGCACCACGTCAAGCCCGACTCCCCGCCCCGAAAGATCGCTCACTTCTTCGACAGTGCTAAAACCGGGCCAAAATAGAAAATCGTAAAGTTCGGCAATCGAAAATTCTTGGGCTTGTTCCTCCGTCGCTAAACCCTTTTTAACAACTTTGCGGCGAATGATTTCCGGGTCAATGCCTTTGCCGTCATCGGCGATAGTAATAATAGTTTGGCCGCCTTGATGACGGGCTTCTATTTCAATTTGACCGCTGGCGGGCTTGCCGATTGCTTGCCGAACTTCGGGCATTTCTATGCCGTGATCGAAAGCGTTTCTGACTAAGTGTATTAAGGGATCGCGCAAAGCGTCGAGCAAACTTTCGTCAATTTTGGTATCTCTTCCTACTAACAGCAAGTTGACATCTTTATCGTAGGTGAGGCACATATCGCGGAGTGCCCTAGGCAAATGATCTACGGCGCGGCTGAAACTCACGACTCGCAACTGCATGACGCGGCTGCGCAGTTGTTCGGTGATGCGGCGCAGTTGGTCGGTACTGCGCTCGAATTTCATCGCTAAAATGTCTAATTTGGTGGCGGATTGTGAAATTGATTCGGCGGTTTCGATGACTTCTGCGGCGGTTGAGTGGAACTCTGTATAACGATCCATCTCTAAGATGTCGAAGTGCTCGTGGGCGATCGAGGATTTGACGTTAGCAAGCAGTGGAAATTCTGTTTCTACTGCTGCAATTTTTCCCACCAATCCCGAATTGCCGTTTCCTTCTTTCCAGTCTGCAAAACTCAGTCTGTCGTATTCTTCCCGCAACTGGCCGCCGAATTGGTTCAAATCTACGATACTGCGGCGGATGCGCTTGACTTCGCCCCGCAATTCTGATTCTTGAAGTTCCAAATTTGTACGGTTGATGACTAATTCTCCGACTAGATTTACTAATTCTGTTAAGCGTTCTAAGTCTACGCGGATTGTTGGTCTTTGCGGGTTGGGAACTGGATTGAGAGTGGGAGTCTGGGAGAGTTGAGGATTCGGTGAGTGAGGGGTTTCCGATGTTTTTGATATTTCTACTTCTGATGCGTTTTCGGCGGGTGCGGGGGAGATTTGGGGAAGTTCGTTAGCGCAGCCCTCGAAGAGGATCGCCCTTCCTGCTAATATCTGCCCTCGGGCGGTTTGCAAGTTTTGGGCGATCGCCCAACCCTCAGATTGCAACCGTTGTAAAGTCAAATCTGGAGAGTCAATCAAATCTCTCAGGGGTTCAGCGACTTTGCCAAAATCCGGCAATTGCAGCATTCCAGCCAAGCCGGAGAGTTGGTAATAAACCTGGTTGAGGGCGGTAACGCTTTTTGCTAAATCTGCCTCGGAAGCTTGGGAAAGCTCGGTTTCTAGGCGATTGAAGATTGGCGGCAATTCGTGTTCAAAAATCAGTTTCAGGGTTTCGGGGGCTGGCGATTGGCTGGTGGCGGGGATTGGTGGCGGTTCGGGCTTACCGTATTTTGCCTCGAACTGATCGTGAATTTGGGCGATCGCCTCCAGGTTTGCCGTTTGATCGGGAGTGGTGACATCCGAGTGCTGGATGGCTTCGATCGCAATTTTTTTGAGAATGTCCACCCCTTGCAGCAAAACACTCACAGTAGCCGGTTCCAGGGCCGACAAGTCCGTGCGATCGCGCAAAATGACAAAACAGTCCTCCAGCGTGTGAGCCGCCGCAGACACCTTTTGAAAGCCCAACATCGAACCCGCACCTTTAATCGAGTGAGCGCCCCGAAACATTTCTTTAACAGCCGCTTGTCGCCCTTTCAAGTCGGCGGCTTCCATCGCCAGCAGGTGAGTTTCCATTGACTGGAGAAACTCTTGCGTTTCTGCGGTAAAAGCATCTATTAATTCGTTTAAATCATCATCATTCATATATAGACTAAGACAAGCGGCCAGTAGTTTTGAACTCTTACCGATAACCTCGGTTCTTGGCTAATCGCTTGAACTCAACGGACTTTCTTTCGTTATTTCCGATTGTAAGCCAAGTTGTTGCCGGACTGCTTGCAATGATTTTCCTCTTTTTGCCTTCGGGCGATCGCTTGGAGGCGGCACATTGTCAGCAGAAATAACGGGCTTTTTTAGAGCAGCAAGGAGTTGGTTTAATTCTTCTTGAAGTTCTTCCACAGATTCTCCAAAAGGTGCGGTTTCTTTTTCAGAGCAGGCTGCGATCGCACCTTTATCATCATAATACACCGTGCGAATTGTGTACCCGCCATCCTCAAAAAATACTCGATAATCCCAGTTCATCATACTTCTTCCTCTTCTCCTTGAAATATGTATTTATTCCCCGTCTTGGCAGCTATGCGCTCTATACTGACAATTTTAACTTGCTTGTCAACGTTGTACAAAACGCGATATACCCCCACTCTCAATTCCCATTCTGCTGTATTATTTGGGCGCAGGGGTTTCCGGTTGCGCGTCTCGGTAGTGGGTTCATAACAAAGGTTTGCTTCAATACCGTCAACAATTAGATTCTGTTCGTGTTTCTTAAACCACTGCAAATCCTCAATCGCTTGGTCTGTAAACTCAATCTCAAACACGATAGCCG
>JAYUGZ010000626.1:0-1426 GCA_043767465.1 Cyanobacteriota bacterium | reverse complement strand
TTGTTAGTCTCAATGCTGGTAAATCCCGATCGCATCGAAGCCCTACGACAAGTTTTCGCCACTCCCGCAGAAAGAAATCGATCGCACGCTGAATTTGAACAAATCAAAAAAAGCCTCCTCGTCAATACCAACCTGGATTACAGTAGAGATATCCAACCTTGGATAGGTGACGAAATCACCTTTGCGATCGCAACACCAGATATCGATCGCGATCGCAACAACGGACAACAAACGGGGTTTCTGCTAGCGCTTTCTTCGCAAAATAGCGATCGCAGTCAGAAATTTCTCGATTCCTACTGGCAAAAACAATCTGTCATTACCAAAGCAGTACAATTTGAACAATACAAAGGTGTTAAACTTACTTACAAAGAATCACCCAAAATCAATCAAAAGTCTCAACCAGTTTCACCCTTCAATCCGCTGAATCTGCCAAGTTCAAGTTTACCATCAAGCTTCGCCACTGCATTAATTAGTGACAGTTCCAATTCTGAAAATAACCACAATTTCGTTTTATTTGCCAACAATCCAAAGGTGCTGCGAGATGCGATTGATAACGTCCAAGTCGCAAACCTAAACCTCAACAATACTCCAGAATATCAAAAAGCCTTGCAGCAGTTAAATCAAGGCAGAATTGCTTTAGGATTTGTCAATATCCCCCAGCCAGAAACAGAGAAAACTCCGCAACTTTCCTTGAATTCTCTAGCAGTTGCTGTCGGAGTCAATCGACGGGGATTAGTCGCTCAAACTGCCTTAGTGACATCGCGAGAAAACACAACAATTCCCACACTGTCCGAACCCGTCCAAGCCTTAAAATATATTCCCTCAGCCAGCCCTTTCGCCGTCGCCAGCACTGATTTAAGCAATTTTTGGACTGAACTTTCATCTGCGGTTGCTACGAATCCAGAAGTGTCAAAATTAGCCGATCGCACCCTGGCAGATATTCAGACAGCTTGGGGCATCAACTTACCACAAGATATATTCAACTGGGTAAAAGGAGAGTACGCTTTAGCAGTGCTTCCCGGTGCGTCAAACAGTGATTGGATTTTTGCAGCCGAAACATCTGCTGATTCCCAAAAGGCGATCGCCCGCTTAGACGAAATAGCCCGCAGCAAAGAATACAGCATCGGCAGTTTCACTCTCAGAAACCAAAAAATTACCGCTTGGACTCAGTTGACAACTAACCCAAATTCTGGTACGGGGGAAAAACGGAAAAGTGCGATCGAAACCGAGGCAAAAGGAGTTCGAGCCACAGTTGGCAAATACGAAATTTTTACCACCTCAGTAGAAGCAATGGACGAAGCACTAAAAGCTGCTGAAACAGGTTCTCTGATGGCAAATCAAGACTTTCAAACCAGTATCGAACCCTTACCAACATCTAATGATGGCTACTTTTATTTAGATTGGCCCTCAAGCAGGGGAATTTGGG
>JAYUGZ010000625.1:0-9329 GCA_043767465.1 Cyanobacteriota bacterium | reverse complement strand
TTTGGTTGCTCCTTCCATCAACGGCTAAATTTTAGTCTGAGATTGACAAAAAGCGCTCCTAGAAATAGGGGCGCTTTTTGTTTGGGAAAATATATTTTGAGAGTCTCAATAAGACAACTAATCGCTTTAAATTCAATTCTGGCTCCAGTGATTAACATTTCTTTAGCGGTCTTGGTTTTTTTATGCCGACCTACTGGAGCACCATTTTAAATTTATTTTGTCAAGTAACAATTGCAGCGAGTCGATCGCAAGTTCGCTGATTTTCCTCGGGACTACCCACGGTAATTCGCAAACCTCCTCCGGTGTGCCGAATCAAAGTGCCTCGCTGTTTTAGCTGCTGCATGATTCGTTGGTGTTCCTGTTGCGCTGATTCGCTCTCAGCGGCTTTCACCCGCAGGTAAACGAAGTTAGCCGCACTCGGCCAAACTTGCAATTTTTGATGGTGAGTTAGCGCTGCAATTAATTTGGCTCTTTCTGCGATAATTTCGGGGATTACTGCTAGCAATAACTGCCGCTGCGCTAGGGCAAATTCTGCCGCGGTTTGCGAGAAACTGGGCAGGTTGTAGGGGAGGCGAATTTTTTCTAAGGTGGCTGTGAGTTCGGGATGGGCGATCGCATATCCGACTCTCATTGACGCTAGTCGAAATGCTTTGGAAAATGTCCGCAAAATTATCCAATTCGGGTGCTGGTGCAATCTGTCTGCTAAAGTATTTTGGCTGAATTCAAAATAAGCTTCGTCGATTACTACTAAAATATCTTCGGGCAAATTTGACAGCCATTCTATTTCATCGGTTGTCAAAGCATTGGCTGTGGGGGAGTTGGGATGGACGACAAAGACGATGCGGATGGGGGGATTTTGATTTTGGTGGATCGCCCTTTGAGCCGCATTGATGTCGATCGCAAAATTCTCCTCTTGGCGCCGGGCACTGACAACGGGAATGCCGAGGGTTTTGGCGGTAATTCCGTACATCGAAAAGGTGGGATTGGCGACGAAGATGGAGCCGGCGCCGCCCAAGCAAGTAGCGATTAAGAGCGATCGAATTAGTTCGTCGGAACCGTTACCGACTGAAATATTGTCGGCTGTAATGGCGTTTTTTGGCTGTGTAACGCCCTCTGGGCTGATATTTTGAGATGATTCGTTGACGTATTGGGCGATCGCCTCTTTGAGTGCTGCGTGGCCTCCGTCGGGATAGCGATTTGTCTCAATTAGCTGTTGGTAAGTCCAAGCTAGCTTTTGTTTTAATTCTTCTGGCAAATCATAGGGGCATTCGTTGGTGTCTAGGCGATCGAGTACACTTTCCGAGTGCGCTGATTCTCCTGAGACGCCGCCCGGATGCGGAGTGTATGCGGTAAGTTCGGCTAAGTCTTGGCGGATAAAAGGCAGCATAGTATGATTTTATGTTGGAGATTGTAGATTGTCTAATTACAATTTAGTTTGACACTATTAGGGTTATTAGTCATTAGTCTCTAATATCTAGTTGGTAAATTCTTCATTCTGACAAACAAATAAATAACTGATGACTAATGACTAATGACCAAGGACTAATGACTATTTTAATCGCGCCACAAAGCAATTCCGCCCAACAAACCGCTGACATTCGGTACTATTTTAACCTGTGGCGGTAAATCAAAAGCAATTTTTTTTGTATTGCCACCACCGATGTAAAGGCGATCGCAGTTAAAGAGATTTTGCAGAGATAATAGCGCTTTTTCCAGACGGCGGTTCCACCTTTTGACACCGACTGTATCTAAAGCCAAACGCCCTAATTGCTGTTCGTAAGTTTCCCCTTTGCGAAACGAGTGATGTCCTAACTCTAGATTTGGCACCAATATACCATCGACAAACAAGGCAGAACCGAAACCTGTGCCGAGGGTAATTACTAATTCTACCCCCGTCCCAGCAATTGCTCCCAATCCTTGAATGTCGGCATCGTTAGCCACTCGCACGGGTTTTCCCAAGCGATCTTTCAGGGTAGTTGCTAGGTCAAGATCTATCCAAGACGGATCTAAATTTACTGCGGTTTTGATGACTCCGTGACGCACAACGCCGGGAAAACCGAGGGATACTCGGTCAAATTCCCCTTGTCCGCTAGCTAAAGAGGCGATCGCCTCTAGTATGGGTTCCGGCTTCGGCGGTTGAGGCGTTTCTAAACGGCTGCGTTCCGTTTGGGGTTGACCTTCAGCGTCTAAAACCATAACTTTAATGCCGCTGCCGCCAATGTCAACGGCTAAGGTGCGAGTCGATTTATCTTGTTCAGTCATTTGATTGTTGAGACTTGCAAGTTGGTTAAATTTTAATTTTTGAATTGGCAAAAGTTTTGCATTGCTTCCCAGATTTCCCCTAGGACATTTCCCAAAGAATGATCGTCTTCTAATTCGATTAATTGCACCCAGGGACGGTCAGCGGCAAAACTTCTGCTAGCTTGAATCGGTATGATTGTATCATGCTTGCCGTGCAGAATTAACGTCGGGACTGACCGCATTAATTTTTCTTCAGGATATTGAGCCATCTCTGCCACAAACTGATAACTCAACGGCAAATAGCGCTGTTCGCCGTAATGGTAAACGGGCAAATAGTTTTCAGACTGCCACTTTTCTAACTGTTGCTGTCCCAACTGTGGCAGCCAGTGGGAGAGAAATTGAAAAGCCGGTGCTAACAAAACTATTTGTTTGATTGATAATTGTCGCTGGGCGAGCCAAGCGGCAGTCAGGCCGCCAAAACTAGAGCCAATGATTGTAACTTCCCCTAAATTTTTTACGTTTTCTACCGATTCCGAGGATGGGGTTTGCAGAAATTCTGTTTCTATTTGCTGCAACTGACGGGTGAGGGTGAGGCGCGAAAAATCGTTTTGATTGAGATCGGGAGTTTTGAGATCAATGCCTAGGGAAGAAAAGCGATCGCAGAAATATCTAGCTTTTAGCGAATCGGGACTTGAAGCAAATCCGTGTAAATAAATGTAACTCGCATTGTTGGGTAGATTCATCCAGAAAATTTTAGGAAATTTACCAACTAATTATTTTAACTTAAAATCTGTAAAATGCGCAGCACACACCCCATGAAAAAATTGGTTGATATGGTGTGTGCTGTCCGCCCTAAAATAAGAGCTAATTACTGCGGTTTAGGGGCGTTTTCCCTCCGGGTTTTAGCAGCATCCCGGCGCTGCTGCATCAGTTGAGATAATTGGCTGCGCTGTTCGGTGGTGAGAACTTCCCGCATTGACAGCGTATTTTCAAATCGCAGCTCTTGCAACTGCTGTGTCAATCCCATAATTTGGCGGTGTTTGTCGCGTATTTGGCTGACATTTGCCGTGGTACCCGACATCATCGTTTCCAATTCTTGTCTGGCTTGGCGGACTGCTTGCATTCGCTGGGAAACCTGGTCTTTGTAGCGATCGCGAACTGCCTGCATTTTCTGTTTTTGGTCGGCACTTAAATTCAGTTTCTCGAACATCCCACCTTCCTTGCCACCTCGTCGATTTGGTCGCTGATTTTGGGCAATTGTTTCCGGTTGGTCAAGGCTGGGAGCGGCGGTTGCAGCGGCTGTAGTGCCGAGGGCAAACATTAAAAGAGCTATGGCAGAAATTCGGCGAATAGACATAAAAAATTACCTGTTTGAGATTAGTTGTTTGTGGGCGATTCACTGTCAGCAGCAGTGCTGAAAGTCAACCAGTCTGTTTGCGGGCAATCGAGGAAGTTTTCGGTGTGAGAATCGTTCAATACACCCTCCCAATTATTTACCAGAAATGCTTCTAGATGTGCCGCTTCATCCGCGTGTAATTGTGAGGTAACTAGGGTGCGATAACCAGAGCCAAAAACTAGCAGAGCAGCGGCGATCGCAGCCGGAAAACTCCATTTAGGAAAACCAAGATTTTTTGAACTTTTACTAGACTCAATAAATCGCAAATCCGTTAGAAGATTTAGCTCAGGCGCCCTGTCATGCCTCTGTATTTGTGCTAAAACTTTTTGCTCAAAATCGGGGGCAGCTTCCGGAACATTCGGTCGATATTGCTTTAAAAAACTCACTAATTTTTTGTCGCTATTTCCATCGTTCATAGTTCCTCAACCCCCTGTTTTTGCAAAAATTGCCGCACGGAATTTCTGGCATAAAATACGCGAGATTTGACAGTTCCCGCTGGTAGTCCCAAGATTTGGGCTACTTCTTTTTGCGGGATGTCTTCTAAGTCGTGCAATACCAAAACACTGCGGTGTTCAAAGCTCAATTGCTCCAATCCTCGTTGCACTAAGTCTTGATAGTGTAACTGCATCAAGTCGGATGTGTTATTATTGGGAATAACCAGATCCATTGTTTCTTGATTTTTGAGTTGGGAGTCAAAGGAATGTTGTTTAGCAAATGCTTGTCTTTGGTCAGATGCGACGTTCCAAGTGATGCGATACAGCCAAGTTGAAAAGTTTTCCTGTTGTTTGAGTTTGGGTAATCCTTTCCAGACTCGCAGAAATACTTCTTGGGTTAAGTCGTCTAGAAGTGATGAACCGCAGAGTTGGTAAAGGGTTGACCTGACTTTTTGTTGGTAGCGTTGGTAAAGGTGGCGAAAGCAAGTACGTGAAGCGAAGCTATCCCGTAGGGAATCGCCCTTTAAGCACTGATCAACTAAGTCGGAGTCGGAACAATCATCGATTAAAACATTGGCTCGCACACCTAACACCTGTGAAGTATCCCTCACCTGTTCGTTATCTGAAGCGTTTAGACAGGAGAGGTGTGAAAAAGGTTCAAATGATTTAAAATTCTTTTTTTCTGGGGCGGTGGGTAGAGCCGACGGGTGGAGCAGATGGGTAGAGCAGACGGGTGAAGCAGATGGGTGGAGCAGATGGGTGGAGCAGACGGGTGGAGCAGATGGGTGGAGCAGACGGCGGTTGAAACCGCGTCTACACAGACAAAACCCGCCTCCGCGGGTTGAAGAGGGAGGGCGGTTTTATTGTCGGGGAAATAAATCTGAAACTACCGAAAGCATCCCTCAAAGGTCGGCTCGCGGTTGGGAAAAGGTACGTAGTTGCGCTTTTAGCGCTCTTTATAATATTAGGAAAGAGCGCTGAAGCGCAACTACGTACCTAAGTCTGACGACAATAAAACCACCCGCCGACGCCGGTTGAAGAAGGAGGGAAACGGCATTGCCGTTTCCTGATGGCCGCATCCCGATGTAAGATTTATCGCAGAGTCACAAACTCTTCAGCAGTCGAGGGGTGAATGCCGATCGTCGAATCGAAATCTTTCTTGGTAGCTCCCATATTAACGGCGATCGCCATTCCTTGAATAATCTCGCCCGCGTCTTTCCCAACCATGTGCACGCCCAAAACTCTGTCAGTATTAGTTTCAACAACTAACTTGACAAAAGTCTTCTCATCTGCACCTGTCAAAGCATGAAACATCGGTCGAAACTTGGCTGTGTAGCACTTAATTGAGTCGGGAAATTTAGCTCTAGCTTCCTCTTCATTTAAGCCAACTGTAGCAGCTTCCGGCTGGGAAAATACGGCTGATGCGACATTTTCGTAACTAATTGCTCTCGGATTGTTCCCAAATTCGGTATCTGCAAAAGCGCGTCCTTCGGCGATCGCAATTGGTGTTAAATTAATCCGGTTGGTGCAATCTCCGACGGCAAAAATGTGCGGTTGATTGGTGCGGCTGTCTTTGGTAACTGCGATCGCACCTTTCTCGGTTTCAACTCCCGCATTCTCCAAAGCCAGTTTTTCCAAATTGGGCAAACGCCCGGTAGCGCACAAAAGTGCGTCTACTGTCAAGGTTTCTGTGGATTCTCCCGACAAAGTTAATTTTAGGCCTTCTGGGGTTTTTTCGATTTGGGCGATCGAGCTTCCTGTTACAAAATTGATGCCGTGCTTAACCATACCTTCTTGGACATTGCTGCGAATTTCTTCGTCAAAGTAGTGCAAAATGCGATCGCGCCGAATGATTTGAGTTACCTCACTTCCCAACCCGTTCATGATGCAAGCAAATTCAACGCCGATGTAGCCACCGCCCAAAATTGCCAACCGTTTCGGCTGCTCTTTTAACAAGAAGATTTCGCGGGAAGTGATCGCGTGTTCAATCCCAGGAATCTCAATTCTGTGAGCTTCTCCGCCGACAGCAATTAAGATTTTAGCAGCCGTGTATTTTTTGTCACCAACTTCGACAGTGTGGGGGTCGATAAATTTGGCATATCCTGAGATTAATTCAACTCCGGCTTTTTCGAGGAAGCTGATGTGGAGTTTGCTGAGTCGTCGCACTTCTGTATCTACAGTGGTGACGAGTTTTTCCCAGTTGAAGCTGGTTTCTACAGGGCTCCAACCATAGCCGATCGCATCTTCGTACAAATGCGAAAACGTTGAGGCGTACACCATGAGTTTTTTGGGTACACAGCCGCGAATGACGCAGGTGCCGCCTACTAAGTCATTTTCGGCGATCGCCACCTTCGCCCCGTAGGATGCCGCCCGCTTGGAACTCGCCAATCCGCCGGAACCCGCACCTATCACAAACAAGTCGTAATCGTATGTCATAATTGTCGCTAGTTTCCTGTCTCAATTTTACGGTTTTTGCGCTTTACTTTTTTCAATGATATCTCAAAAAAATTTTCGTTTTTTGGACGGGAGATTGCTTTACTTCTTGCAGTCGATATGATATCATTTTATAATGGAAATATGTGCATTAAATTTAAAATTGCTCACACTCCCATTATTAGAGTATAGCACAAGCAACTCGCAAAAAACATATCAAAATGTAACTATTTTTGGGCGGCCGCCGATGAGGGAATTGCTGGTTGTAGCTGAAGTCTAGATCCCCCTAAATCCCCCTTAAGAAGACCCACTTTGAGAAGAATCTTGTCCCCCCCTTTGTAGGGGCGGTGCCCCCGTGCCCGCCCTCTCGGCTAGGGGGGATCTGGCCTAATCGTAGCGACAGAAAACCGATACTATCCTAACCTATCGGGGACTTTGAGAAGAATCTTGTCCCCCCCTTTGTAGGGGCGGTGCCCCCGTGCCCGCCCTCTCGGCTAAGGGGGGATCTGGCCTAATCGCAGCGACAGAAGACTCATATTATCCTAACCTATCGGCGCAACGACGAGAATTACCCTAAAGTTTTTTGAGCTTCATAAATCATGTATAATTGCTATATTAGAGACATAAAATTATTTGTCTGGCTAGCTTTATGATTGATTGGCTTGTGGTCTGGGGAGTAACGCAAGGAGTCGGCATTCTCGTCAAACCCATCTTAGAAGATTTGGCAGTAGACGGCGCGAAGGATTTAGTAAAAGATTTTTTTAAAGATTCCTTAAAAAACGTTTTATTTGGCGAAAAAGATCCGCGACAAGTCGCAGCAGGTAAAGCGCTGAAAAAGTTTTTGGAGTTAGTGCAACAGCAGTTGAAAATCAGCGGACTTTCCACAGAACAGATTAAGCTGTATATTAAAGATGTTAAAAGGTTTATCGGCAACAAGTCAGTTAAGGAAATTTTGGGTAAGGCCTTTGAGAGCGATCGCGAATCTCTCGATGCAGAACTTCTCGAACAAACCTGGGATCAACTAGATTTAACTCCTTTACCAGCAAGATTTAAGTGGCAAACCATCGCCACTCAGTATCTGGCAGAAGTTCAAGAAATTCTCTTTGACTCAAAAGACTTGCGCGATATCTTGAATGCTCAAAATCTGGATACCATTCACAAAAACACTCAAGAAATTGCTGGGATAATCCCCGATTTTGATTTGAGGCAATATCAAGAGGCTTTGTGCGAGCGTTACAGCAATCTCAATTTAAGCAGCGTCGATCCCAATACCTACGATTATCGCGAAAAGCTGAAGGTTTGGCAAATCTTTATTTTCCAAGATGTGCGATCGATTTACGAATCATTTCTGCCCCAAGCTTACGAAATTCCTAAAGAACATCAACGGCGGCTGCAAGACAGCAATCAATTAGACGCGATCGATCTAGAAAATTTAGAGAAATATCGGCGCAGTTATTTTTCTCAGCCGATCGTATCCGTGTTAGATGTTATCAATGACAAGCAAAAGTATCCCTACATTGTAATTTTAGGCGATCCAGGTTCTGGCAAGTCTACTCTGTTACAATGTTTAGCATTAAACTGGGCGCGATCGCCTTTAAATAGCGTCACATCTCTGCCGATTCCGTTGCTAATAGAATTGCGGATTTACATTCGCAACGTGGAATCAGGACATTGCCAGAATTTCCTGGAATTTTGCCATAAAAATTCTGGTTTTATTTGTGACTTGAATCAGCATCAATTGCACGAACAACTTAAAGCCGGCGACGCTGTGGTGATGTTCGACGGATTAGATGAAATTTTCGATTCCGGGAAACGAGAAGATGTAATTACCGCGATTCATCGGTTTACCAACGAGTATCCGCGCGTGCGAGTGATTGTCACGTCTCGGATTATTGGTTACAAACCTCAACGGTTGCAAGATGCAGAGTTTCATCACTTTATTCTCCAAGATTTGAACGCGGAAAAAATTCAGGATTTTGTTCGCCGCTGGCACGAATTAACTTTTACTGATGCTGGGGAAAAAGCGCGGATTAGTGAGCGCATGAAAAGAGCATTAGCGTATTCATCAACGATTCGAGATTTAGCGGGGAATCCGTTATTGTTGACGATTATGGCGATTTTAAATCGCGGGCAAGAATTGCCGAGAGACAGGGCGGAACTTTACAATCAAGCTTCGCGGGTATTGCTGTATCAATGGGATGTGGAAAGGTCTTTAGTAGAGGATAGCAGGCTCGATCCGAAAACTATTGATGCTAAAGATAAGCAAGAAATGCTGCGACGAATCGCTTACAAAATGCAAGCAGCACCTCAAGGGTTGGCTGGCAATATTATTAGTGCGGAAGATTTGGAGAATACCCTGACAGCATATCTAAAGAATAAAGATTTCGATCAACCGAAAGAGCGGGCAAGGTTGATAATTAACCAACTGAGAACTCGCAACTTTATTTTATGTTATTTGGGTGCGGATACTTATGGGTTTGTGCATAGAACTTTTTTGGAATATTTCTGTGCGTCGGAGGTGGTGGAAAGGCTTTATAAGACACCAGAAATTTTACGGGAGGAGTTGAAAACCGAGGTTTTTGGCAAGCACTGGGATGATGAATCTTGGCAGGAAGTTTTGTGCTTGATTGCCGGATTGATTCCTGGAAACTTGACCGGGAAATTGATTGAGTTTTTGATTGAACAGGATGCGGAAGCCCAAAACTTCAGCAATATGTTTTTGGCAGCGGGTAGTGCCCTGAAGGAAAGGATCGAGAGAATAAAACTGAATTCAAAGAAAAGTAGGCATTTAGAGTTGTAAACTAGCATTGTAATGATGTACGAAG
>JAYUGZ010000624.1:0-3762 GCA_043767465.1 Cyanobacteriota bacterium | reverse complement strand
AGGCGATCGCCCTGGCTTCTGCGGCTGCTAGTGATAAACTAGATAATGAGTTTCTTGCTGCACGGGGGATTCGGGTGACAGAACCTCGATTTATGCGATCGGCTTTTGAAAAGGAAAATGAAGATAAAGATATCAGCATTGAATTTAGACAGAATGATAAAGAACAATTTACTTGTATTTTACAAAATGATAATTCTCCCTATTCTCAGTGGATTAGTAAAAACTTTTTTGGTAATAATGAAACCTCTACAGAGAATGCTCTTAAGCTTTTTGTTGAGCAATACGGGGGACAAGACAAAATTTTGTCAATTTTAAAAGGAGCAACTCAACTAACGGAACAAGAATTATCAAGATTCAACAAGGATGTAGACTCGTTTGTTGAATTGATTTATCTAAATAAATTTATTGTTTACTCTCCTGAAAACCAAGCTTTACGAACGTTTGAAAAAGAAGGGCAAATCCAACCATTAGGCATTAATGGTCAAGGCTTGTTTAAACTTATAAACGTCTTGAATGCAGACCACCTAGATAAACTTAATCAAATCAAAGAAAAGCTGCGATTGATAGATTGGTTTAAAGATTTTGAAGTCCCTCAAAATTTAGCAGCGATGCAAACTTCTCTCCAAATCACAGATAGATACTTAGATACAGATTTAAGTTATTTCGACCAAAGAAGCTCGAATGAAGGCTTTTTGTTTTTACTTTTTTACTTTACCTTGTTCATCAGCGATCTCACGCCTAAATTCTTTGCAATTGATAACATTGATGCTTCCCTAAATCCTCGATTGTGTCGCCGATTAATTCAAGAATTAGTCGAATTAGCAAAAAAGAACGATAAACAAGTCATCTTAACAACTCACAACCCAGCAGTTTTGGATGGTTTGGATTTAGATGATGATGAACAGCGGCTGTTTGTGATTGCCCGCAACCAATTAGGTTATACTAAAGCTAGACGTATTCTCAACCCCAAACCTTTGGATGGACAAGAACCTGTAGATTTATCAGAGGCATTTTTGAGAGGCTATATCGGCGGACTTCCTAAGAATTTTTAATATGATTATTTTTGGATTAATTACAGAGGGACTTACTGACCAAATTGTAATTGAGAAGATTTTAGCTGCATTTTTTAATAGTCCAAATATAGAGGTAGAACCTCTTCAGCCAAAAAGAAATAAAGACAATCAGAACAAGTCCCAATCCGGCGGTTGGACTCTAGTGTTTGATTATTGTCATTCAAAAAAGTTTCAAGAATCATTTCGTTTTTTTGACTATATCATTATTCAAATAGATACTGATGTTTTGGTGGATTCAGAAAATTCTAATTATAATATTCCCAGTCGAGATGACAATGGTGATGAGTTGACTCCTCAGCAGTTGATTGAAAAAGTTATTGATAAATTCAGAGATGCGATTGGTGAGGATTTTTACAACACAAATCAACAGAAAATCCTGTTTGCAATCTCTGTACATTCTATTGAGTGTTGGTTGCTCCCACTGTATTATACAGATAAGAAGAAAGCAAAAATCAAAAACTGTCTCAAGACGTTAAATAATGAGCTTTCCAAGAAACACAGGTTTACAATTGACAAGAATGCTAAAAATCCTGAATATTATCGAGAGATTGCCAAACAATATGCCAATCATAAATTTTTGATGCAGCATTATCAAGACAATCCCAGTCTAAAAACTTTTATAGAAGAGATTGAGAGTAGAAACATTCAAATTGTTGAAGAGGATGACTGGTAACGATCCAGATTTTTATGTCGTATAATAGAGACAAACCTTAGGAGATTACTATGCAAGCATACAAACTTAGAGGTAAAATCGATGCAACTGGCAAGTTGGTAGTTTTGGAACCCGTGGATATGCCAGCGGGAGATGTGGAAATCATCGTTTGGCCGGTGGCTGATGCTGTTAAACTGGCTAGTGTTTCGGAAAGTGCGATACCTGAGACACCTCAGACAAAGTTTAAAACTAAGGTGAAAGCATTTCAAGCTTTGTTTGAGCGAGATAGTGTACCCGAACCGCTAGATTTTGACGATCCAGACAAACAAGCAAAATGGGAATATTTGAAGGAGAAACATAACTTTTGAAAGTCCTCATAGACACCAATGTGATAGTTGATGTTGCGCTTGAGCGATAACCTTTCTATGCTGAGAGCGATCGCATTTTAACCTTGGCTGAAGAAGCACAAATTCAAGGCTATGTTTCAGCGTCAACTTTTAGCGACCTTTATTATATTATTCGTAGAGATAAAGGCCGCGATTGGACACTGGATTTTTTGAGGGAGTTAGCTACATTTTGTCAAGTGGCGACTGTCGATAGCTCTGCTATTTCAATGGCATTAATTTCTAACTTCAAGGATTTTGAAGATGCGATTCAGTATAGCACTGCCGTAGTCAATCAAATTGATGCCATTGTCACCCGCAACCCGCGAGATTTCCCCGTGACTACTCCTCGAATTTTCACCCCAAATCAGTTAATTCAAGAGTTAACCGATTCTCTCTAAACTTCCGACTCCAATTCTGTAGCCCTGATTTGCACTGGAAATTCAACTGTATTCAAATCAGACGACTCTAATAACTGCACTTCCTCTTCAGAATTCGCTGCATCATTCCTGCCTTTCCCCAATTTCTCAGCTAAAATATCCCGCTGGTTGATCAAATAAATACTAACCAAAGTCAGCCCGACTCCCATCGATTGCAGCGGATTCAATACTTCGCCCAACAACAAATTCCCGAACAGCAAAGCAAAAATCGGAGTCAGAAACGTCAGAGAACTTAAACTCGTCAAACTGCCACTTGATGCAAAGTAAAAGAATAAACCATAGGCGATCGCACTTCCGAACACAGTAGAATATCCTAAAGCCATCCAACCCGAAAAATCGATATTCACAAACTGCTCCGACTCAGTAGCCACCGAAAGCGCCAACAACGGCAAACCGCCTAAAATCATGTGCCAGCCCGTCGCCACCACCGGATCGACATAACGGCAAACCCAGCGCACCAAAACCGTACCCACAGCCATTGACAAAGCCGCCAACAGCATCAACCATTCCCCGCCCTGAAACACACTTTCGATACCCGCAAAAACCTGCGCGTTTTCAGGATGAAACAGCCCCACAATAAAGCCATCTGGCAATCCAATCAAACTGATGCCGATAACACCAATTATTAAGCCCAACCAGCCCCAAAAACCGATTTTCTCTTGAAACAGCCACAGACACAAAATCGCCACGGCTAGCGGTTGAGAATCAATCATCACTGAACCTAAACCCGCACCGGTTCTTGCCAAACCTTCCGCTAAAAAGCCTTGAAACAAAGTGCCGTCAACTAACGCAAACAGCGAAATCCACAGCCAAGCTTTCCAACCCTGCGGCTGCGCTTTTCCCATGAATGCCGCCGCGAGGAGCACCAACGCACCCGCAGGTATCAAGCGCACGACAGCCACAAACAGCGGTGTCGTGTGCGGCATCACCCCTTTCATCGCTACCATCGCGGTTCCCCACAGGAAAAACGGCGCAATTAGCAACAGTGGCGCGAAGGGCAATTTTGAATCGGTAAGTTTTAGCTGCATGGGGAGGGCTCCAGATGATTGTTGAGAGTGGCTCTCGTGGGAATGATGTAGTTTTGTTAAGCAATTTTTACAATTATATATGATTGATGTTGGCTTAAGTGCGATCGCGCCCGTAGCCAGAAACCGGGTTTTTTCACCCAGATATTTGCCTCAAACCCTGAATCTCTGCAAAAAACCCGGTTTCTT
>JAYUGZ010000623.1:0-1428 GCA_043767465.1 Cyanobacteriota bacterium | reverse complement strand
TTTCCTGTCCGGTAAATCACACAACAAAAAAGGTTCGTAGTACGGACTTCAGTCCGCTCTTTTGCGAGGACTAAAGTCCGCACAAATCCTTACTTGTTGCCGTCAATCGACCGGATGTGATATTATTGATCGACACCCTCTCTTCTCTTGCTCTAAGTCCTCTGCGGTTCATTAACTTATACCAATTAGAAAAATTAGTGCTACATCTAATATCATTTGTAAAAAGTATTGCTACCAAAAAAGTGTTGGGTTTGTTTCCTCAACTATAAACTCAGGAAAGCCCTAAGTGAAAGTTCTTTATAAGCAAAAGTAAATAGATGATTGCAGTCGTTCCTTCCTGGAATTCCCCACCGCAAAACCCGACATTAGATATCGGTTCCATTCACGTCTGGCGCGTCTCTCTAGCTCAAACGCAGTCTTGCTTGCAGAGTTTGCAGCAGACTCTCTCAACCGACGAACAGACAAAAGCACAGCGTTTTCACTTTCCAAAAGATCGATCGCAATTTATAGTCAGTCGCGGCGCCCTCAGAGCAATTCTGGGCCGCTACCTACACATAAATCCCAGCCTCCTGCGCTTTGACTGCAACCCCTACGGCAAACCCTCTCTCATCGCCTCCCAAAATGGAAATACCCTGCGTTTCAATTTGTCTCACTCTCGCGGAATAGCTCTAATTGCTCTTACCAAAAATCGAGATATTGGCATCGACATAGAAGGCATTAATCCAAAATTCCCTTGTCTGGAGATTGCTGAAAATTTTTTTACACCCTTAGAAAGTCATGTACTGCGTTCGCTTCCAGAGCATCTTCAACCCACAGCTTTCTTCACCTGCTGGACTCGCAAAGAAGCTTACATCAAAGCAGTGGGTAAAGGACTTTCTATTCCCCTGAATCAGTTTGAGGTCAGCCTCGTACCAGGAGAACCAGCAGCGCTGTTAAATATTGAAGGAAACCCCGAAGCAGCATCGAGATGGTCTTTAATTGAATTAATTCCCAGTTCAGATATGGTGGGGGCTATTGCGGTTGAACTCTGTTGCTGGAAACTTGATTGCTGGCAATGGATAGGGGAGTTTTGAGTTATGGTTCGCAGTCAAAAATACAAATTTTTTTTTATTTATTGATGACATCTGATCCTCGGAAATCCTGCTGATCAGTGTATTTCTAGCTATTAAACCCAGAATCTTTCCCAGCAAGCGCGTTTGTCCACTAGAGAATAAAAAAAATGGTGTTTGAGTTGAAATTATCGACTAATGCACCTAATTTTGTTGTTATTTTAGATTAATTAACAGCTTTTCCATCCGGAATATATTACAATACGGTTTACTTAAGACCGATCACCCTGGCACCCCCCTTAAAAAGGGGGGGACAAGAAGCTCTTAAAGTCCCCCTTGCTTTCGGGGGATTTAGGGGGATCTCCGGGCATAAATAGTG
>JAYUGZ010000622.1:0-3763 GCA_043767465.1 Cyanobacteriota bacterium | reverse complement strand
TCGCTACAACCAGACTTTATCCCCCCCAACTTTGTCGCCGATTCCCTAGTCGAAAACTTCCCCGACAACTTGCAAAACTGCAAAATCCTATTTCCCCGAGTAGAAAGTGGCGGGAGAGAAGTTTTAGTCAAAGAATTCACCGCCAAAGGTGCGCAAGTAATCGAAGTACCAGCGTACCAATCTTGCTGTCCCGAAACCATCGATCCGATCGCCCTAGCTGCACTCCAAAATCAAGCCATCGATATCATAACCTTTGCCAGTTCCAAAACCGTACATAACTTTTGCCACCTCCTCGAAAAAACTCCCGAATTTTCCTTATCTCAGGATTGGCTAGAAAGCGTTTGCATCGCCTCCATCGGCCCGGAAACCTCCAAAAGCTGCCAGAATTTATTGGGCAAGGTAGATGTAGAAGCCACAGAATATACGTTAGATGGGTTGACTGAGGCGATCGTCCAATGGGCAACAAAATATCAAAATTTGTAACTTTACTTTACTCTTCATTCTGCGGAGGCAGACTTCGTTTGTGTAGACGCGGTTTCAACCGCCGAGTTTTACCTGTCAACTGTCCACTGAATGAAGGGTAGCCCTTGATCATCTGCTCTGTAAGTTGTAAAATGTTTGTAAAATAACTTAGGAGGAAACATGACCGCAAAAGACCAACTTCTTCAAGAACTTGACCAAGTACCAGAACCGTTGCTGCTGAAAGTGCTTGAATTTGTACTTTCCTTGAAAACTGAGGAAGAACAAAAACTAGAATCCAAAACATGGCAGGCATATCTAGATTCAGAACGCGAAAGAAAGGAGGTTTATCGTCGCCTTGCAAACTCCTAATTTTGTCAGCACAAGTATGGTTTTAAGTATCCACGCCAGACAGATAGAAAGATTTGGTGGTACTTCCGGTGTTAGAGATGAAGGCTTGTTAGAGTCAGCTTTAGCTCAACCTCAAGCAACTTTTGGCGGTCAACTTTTGCATCCAACAATTAGCGAACAAGCTGCCGCCTATCTCTACCACCTAGCAATGAATCATCCATTTATTGATGGAAATAAAAGAACCGCTTTTGCCGTGGCAGATACCTTTTTGCGTGTGAATGGCTGCACTCTAAATTTGACGGACGATCGAGCATATGATTTAGTCATGCAAGTCGCACGGGGAACGATGACTAAAGAAGAATTAAGCACCGAGTTGGAGTCATATATTGTTGCATTTTAACAAGTAAGATGATTATCTGCGCCAGCCACCATTTGTAGGGAAACGGCACGGCGCCGTGTGCGAGGTCGGGAATACTTAGCAGGGTGCGTCGGAGAACACCCAATTTTTGGGTAGATATCCTCAGCCTGATGTAGCTTACAACTGAGTGGGTAGATAGCAAATCGCGGAACAAAATAGCGAGTAAAATTATCAGTAAATAACAAAGCCGATCGCCCCAAGCGTCAAAACACTAATCAACCTAAAAACAAAAAAATCCCAAACCGCCACCAGCAGCTAACCGCCCTACCCAACTACCAATTAGCAATACCATGAATATAAATTTTTCTCGTTTCGACACCCTCGCCACCTTGCTAGCAGGAACCACCGCAGCCTTAACCATAGTCATCAGCCAGCCTGCGATCGCCAAAACCCCCCAACAAGTCGCCAGCATCGCTGGGCCGCTGACAGTACAAATCAATAGTTCCCTTGGAGACGGTTCTGGCGTAATTATTGCCAAAAACGGCAAAACTTACACAGTTTTAACAGTCAATCACGTCGTAGAAAAGGCAGACGTGAAATATACCGTTCGCACATCGATCGGCAAAAACTATCAAGCCACCGCAGTCACCCGCTTGCAAACAGCCCCAACAGACCCGGATTTGGCAGTAGTCAAATTTGAAAGTCCCGAAGAATATCCAGTCGCGACGATCGCAGATTCCGATCAAGCCGTCATCGGCACTCAAATCTTCGTTTACGGCTATCCCGCTACAGGCGGACTTTTCGGCGCCGAACGAGAACCCGAACTCTCTCCCGGACTCGTTACCAGCCGCCCGCGCAACCGCCCGGAAGGTTACACTCTGCGGTATCAAGCCGTAACTTGGAGCGGTATGAGCGGCGGGCCAGTTTTTGACTCCGAAGGTCGAGTCATCGGTTTACACGGACAAGGGGAATTCGGTTTCGCTCAAACCAGTTCCGGCGAAGTCGCCCCGATTAAAACTGGATTTAATGCAGCAGTTCCCATTAATACTTTTATCGCCAAGTTAGTGGCGGCGGGAATCAACAAATCCGAGTTGAAAGTAGATAATGCTCCCGCAACCATCGGCCCGGTATCCACCGCCAATCCGCAAGACGCGCAAGCCTATTATTTTCGAGGACTTTCGCGGTTAGATCGAGGAGATGCTTGGGAGGCGATCGCCGATTTCAACAAAGCACTCGCTTTCAAGCCCAAAAACACCCCGGAATTGCATTTCAATATCGGCAATGCGCGGACGCTGATCGCCGTCATTCCCGACCCCACCCGCGGTTCCACTGCTATTCAAGCATACACGCTGGCGATCGCAGCCAATCCCGGTTTTGCCGACGCCTACTACAACCGAGCCTTAGCTTATCTAGCCACAGAAGACAAACCGAAAGCAATTGCCGACTTTCAAAAAGCAGCAGAACTTTACAAGCAAGGCGGCAGAACCAGTGCGTATCAAGACGCGCTCAACAGAATCAAACAAATGCAGTAAAATTAGAAGTTAATACCAAGAAAGTCAAATTAATGCAACAGTAATCGTAGGGTGTGTCGCCATCAACAATCCCTGAAAAATATTGATGATTTAACAGCGACGCACCTTCTGAGCATGGTCATTGTAAACAAACACAACATTTATTGTGTAGCAATCTTTTGTCAAAATGGTATTAGTGTAAACAACCCTCCGTTTCAATCCAACACTTCGTGTGTCGCAAGACTTTGTAAAAATGGAATTATTCAATTAAAATTATGGTTCAAACAGTCCAAGCTAAAAATGTCACATTAGTAGAATTAAAAACACTTTTTGACCTGCAACTTGTCACAGACGACCAATTTTTTCGAGAATGGCAAGACGAGTTGCCAGAAATCACCGACTTTCAGAAACGACAGCTAGATCAGATCAAAGCGGGTTACTTCAACTTGCTAGAGTATCCGCCGATGCTGGAAAAAACCATCAGTTTGTCGATCGTCTCTCCACTGTTATTTGCTGGCGAGTTTTACCTGCACCCATTTTATATTAAACCGGAAAAATCCATCGAAATTTCCGAAGAAGATGAAGGCGTAATCATCAAAGGCAGCATCGACACTTTAGTTTTAAAAGACCAATTGTGGCTGATGGTAATCGAATCGAAACGAGTTTCGTTTTCGATCGAAGCGGGGCTAGCGCAAATCTTAGCTTATATGCTGGCAAATCCCAACCCCGACAAACCCAGTTACGGCATGATTGCTACAGGCGGTAGTTTCATCTTTGTCAAATTAGTCAAAGGAGAATCACCGCGATATGCCACATCTGATTTATTTGGAATTAGCAATCGCACCAATAATATACACGATGTACTCCGCATCCTCAAACGCTTGAGTCAAATAGCTTCTAGCAATGAGTAATTGAAAATTGGGAATTGGGAATTGGGAATTGGGAATTGGGAATTGGGAATTGGGAATTGGGAATTGGGAATTAATCTTCCTTCTTCCTAATGACGGCAGAACTGATAGGTAATCGGTAATCAATAATCGGTAATCGGGAATTCTATCCGTTACATCCGTTAAATCCGCTACAC
>JAYUGZ010000621.1:0-3764 GCA_043767465.1 Cyanobacteriota bacterium | reverse complement strand
CCCCAACTGCTTCAAGAAGTCGGGGCTCTAAAAGCGATTTGCATCCAGGAGGGTCAGTTTTTCAGCCAGCGGGCCGCATCTTTGGCGTGATAAGTCAAGATCAAATCTGTACCAGCACGCTTGAATCCTGTCAAGGTTTCCATCACGACTCTTTCTTCGTCTATCCAACCGTTAAGGGCGGCGGCTTTCACCATTGCATATTCTCCAGAAACGTTGTAGGCCGCAACTGGCAAATTAGTTGCTTCCTTGACGCGCCAGATGATGTCCATGTAAGCTAAAGCGGGTTTAACCATCAGCATATCCGCGCCTTCGGCAATGTCGAGAGCAATTTCTTTGAGAGCTTCCCGACCATTTCCTGGGTCCATTTGATAGGTGCGGCGATCGCCAAATTGCGGAGCCGAATCGGCCGCATCGCGGAACGGGCCATAATAAGCTGAGGCGTATTTTGCCGCGTAAGACATGATCGGAATATCTTCAAATCCAGCCGAGTCTAATCCTTCGCGAACTGCTCCGACAAAACCGTCCATCATTCCCGAAGGTGCGATAATATCTGCACCAGCTCTAGCTTGAGCAACCGCAGTTTTTTTCAGCAATTCTAATGTCGGATCGTTCAATACGCGGCCGCTTAAATCTCCCACTTCCAAATAGCCGCAGTGACCGTGACTTGTATATTCGCACAGACAAGTATCCACCATGACGATTAAATCCGGTACGGCTGCTTTAACTGCTGCCGTCGCTTTTTGGACGATGCCGCAATCGTGCCAAGCACCTGTGGCGTCTGTGTCTTTGTCTGCGGGAATGCCAAATAAAATAATCGCAGGAATGCCGAGATCGTAAACTTCTTTTGCTTCTTCTACAATTTTGTCTACCGATAGCTGGTAAACTCCAGGCATCGATTTAACTTCTTTGGCAAAAGCTTCCCCCGGTACGGCAAATAGGGGGTAAATTAAATCGCTGGTTGTCAAGATATTTTCGCGTACCATCCGGCGGAGTTGGGGATGGTTGCGGAGGCGGCGGGGGCGGTGAGTGGGGAACATAATGTTTTGTTTGCGGTAGATAAAGTCCTGCTTGCTGGGACTGGCGGCGTTTGTTTAAAAGTCTAAAGCTTATTGTTGGTCGATCGCCCTCAACTTAAGTAAAGTTCTGTAAAACTCGCGATGTCCATTGTTGGCAGCATCGGAATGCAAGTCGTCTCTTCCTCGTCTACTCTCTAGCATTTGGCGTTCCCAGACTGAGCCATAAGGGTGCGTCCGAGGTTGGTACGGATATCTCGCTGGCTTCACACCTAGAACCGGGTTCCCCATTCGCGAAGATAGACTGTAAATTATAAATGTATCGAATAGTAATGGTCTTATGTACAAGCAACTAATTTCAAAGATCAAACCGCTTTTGAAATCACTATTTGCGATCGGTCTGGTACTGACGCTAGCCCTCGGTAACGCTGACGGAGCTCTGGCGGCCCGCAGCGGAGGACGCATGGGTGGCGGATCTTTTAGGGCTCCGGCGCGCAGTTACTCGTCTCCTAGTCGCACTTACGCCCCGTCGGGAGGCGGTTATTACCCGGGTGGCTACGGTGGCGGCTTTGGTGGTGGCTTTGGTTTCCCATTCTTGCTGCCGTTTTTTGGATTTGGCGGCGGGTTTGGTGGCCTGTTCTCAATTTTAATCTTTATTTCGATCGCGAATTTCCTGGTGCGAAGCTTCCGCAGCGCCGGTGGCGGAACCGACGAACTAGGCAACAGCACGGCTACTACCACCGTATCTGTCGCCCGCTTGCAAGTTGGTTTGCTAGCAGAGGCCCGCGGTTTGCAAGCCGAACTCGACTCGCTAGCGCGCAAAGCGAATACGGATACAGCGGCCGGCCGCGCTCAAGTGCTGCAAGAATCTACTCTGGCGATGCTGCGGCATCCTGAATATTGGGTTTACGCGGGCGCTGACTCTGTGCAAACTCGCTTGGAAGCAGCCGAAGCTAAATTTAACCAGTTTTCTTTGGCAGAACGCAGCAAGTTTACTGAAGAAACGCTGTCGAATTATAACAACCAGCTCCGCCAAGCAGGGAGCAGCAAAAACCTGCCAGTTTTGCAGGAAAACGGCGCGCTAGTTGGTTCTGATTTGAATTCAGAACCCGGTGAGTTTATTGTGGTAACGGTGATTGTCGGTACTCAAGGGAAATTGCAATTGCCCACAGTGAAAAACTCTGATGATTTGCGTCAAGCTTTGCGCCTGATTGGCGGAGTATCGAGCGAGCAGTTGTTAGCGGTTGAGGTGCTGTGGACTCCTCAAGCTAACGGCGATACTCTGACTGCTGATGATATGTTGGCTGGCTATCCTGATTTGCGATCGATTTAGTTAGCATTCGCTGGGCGCGGAGGATTGTCTCCCGCGCCCCATCCCGCAGCAACGCTGTGCGGGCGAACTCGATTGCTGAAGCGGGATGGTATGGATGCCGATCGAGTTACAAAAGATTGTTCAACAAATGCTATTATTGAGAGATTATCATTGAGTCTGGTTCATCTACTATTGGCAAGGCCTGACCTTGAAGCATTTTGCGAACAAGTTAGGCAGGATAAAAAAAATATATTCAGCGAGGAGTGACTGCTTCGGAAGAAGTTACGACCGCCTGCCATCTAAATTTTATAAAAAAAGCGATCGGGAGCTAAACTTATGGCCGACAACAGCAGAAAAAAAGCACTTTTCATTTTGAGCCAGTTAAATAACGATGATATCGACTGGATCGTCCAAAAAGGCAAAAAGGAAGTTCTCGCTCCCGGCGCGATTTTGATCAAGGAAGGGAAACAGATTGATGCACTATACATTGTTTTAAACGGGAGTTTGAGCGTTTTGCTCGACCATGAGGAGAGTAAAGAACTCGCTAAAATAGCCAGTGGAGAACTTGTGGGAGAAGTTTCTTTTATTGACGCTCGCCCTCCTTTGGCAACGGTGAAGGCGATCGAAGAAACTCACTTGCTGGCAATTCCCAGGCGGCAGTTGATCATAAAACTTCAACACGATATGGGCTTTGCTTCCCGGTTTTATTATGGAATTTCGCTGTGTCTGGCCGACAGGATGCGCGGTACGATCAGACACATAGAATACGGTCGCAATATTGAATTGGAGCAACCAGAATTAGATCGCGAGGATATTAATCCCAACGTCCTGGAAAATTTGGCGCTTGCTCAGGCTAAGTTTAATTGGCTGAGGGAAAATGTTAGGGCTTGATTGATTGTAATCCCAAAGGAAAATAGGGGCGGGTTTTAGCGGAAAGCTCGATCGACAATTTCCGGCTCTAGAAAAACCCCCCCTTGGCTTTGCAGTTCCAACCTCGCGCGCTGAGACGCAACTACCAACCAGACAACCTAGATAATTCCCGGGCCTTTCCCGCGGGTGTCTGCATCCGTTGTCAGTTTTCCTTCCTCGCCTTTTTTACTTTTGATTTCTGCGAGAATTCGAGCGCGTTCTGCGGCTTCGGCTTCCTCTTTTTCTCTCAAATCGCCCGGTTCGTTGATATACATTTCGGGTTCGATGGCGTAGTTGTTAACCAGACCTTCTTGGTCTACTGTATAACCCTCTGTAGTGTGAATGCTTTCGTCATCGGTTTGGTCGTCTGTTTTTGCGCTTTTCTGCTTTGCTTCGGTGGTTGCGTGCATGAAGTTAGAGCCTTCGCGTTCTTGCCGCGCTGCTGTCTCCGCAGGAGTAATGCCCCTGTCGTAGTGGGGGGCTTCCATCTTCGCTTCGATTTGTTCGTCGGTCGGTGTTGATTTGCTAAT
>JAYUGZ010000620.1:0-3768 GCA_043767465.1 Cyanobacteriota bacterium | reverse complement strand
GTCTGCACCCAGTTATTGATAATACTTGGCTGTAATTGATACTCAAATGCCAAGCCCGATCGCCCGCAAAACAAAGTGTTAGCATCAGCGCGGATTACGCGATCGAGCATCACAGGCGGCGGAGTCTCCGGGGTAAGCTCATCAGACGCACCAACCGTACTCCCGTGAATCAACAAACAGTCCAATTCGTGAAAACCAAAATTCAAAGAGCGCAACCACTCTACAGTTTTTCGACTGACAGAATCCCAGAGCAACTTAATCGTGTCAGCACCGTATTTTTCTCGCAATTCTGTCGCATCAGGGCTAGAACCTATTCCGTGTAAGTTAAAACACTGTTCTTCCCACCACCCGATACAGATTTGTGGTTCTAGTTCTCCTCGTTTGGGCGATCGAACTCGCTGAACTAATTTTTCGCAATCGGGATTCGGGCCGACTAAATCGCCTAAAATGTACAATTCGTCAACGCGAATTCTCAGGCGCTTTATGTCAGCTAGTACAGCTTCGTAAGCAGCCAGATTTCCTTCGATTCCACTTAATATTGCCCAGTTTTTCATGTGTTTCAATTGTTGATTATATGGCAATACGGTTCACTTAACATAATTTATGCCCCGGAGATCCCCCTAAATCCCCCTTAAGAAGGGGGACTTTGAGAGCATTCTTGTCCCCCCCTTTTTTAAGGGGGGTTAGGGGGGATCGTCTTAAGTAAACCGTATTGGATTATATGGTGCGCGGGCAGGATGCCCACCCACAAAAAATACACTCTTTCAAGAAATACACTCTTTGTGGAACAGGCATCTTGCCTGTTCTTAACAATAGTGCAATATATGAGTTTAATCGGATATATTACACCAAGATTAAAAAATTGTAGGGGCGGGTTTTACCAACCATAATCGCCAAAAACTAACAATCTCATAAACCCGCCCCCACCCAACGGTAAATCACAATCTACCTCTTTATTGAACTGTCAACAGTTAACTGTCAACTGTCAACTACCTCTCACAAACATGAGTAGGATCGTCAGCTCTTTCGGCATATTCCAAACCCTTAGCCAAACGCCATGCAAAAATCGGTGGCAAACCTTTTTCAATAATTGCAGCGCAAGTAGCCTGATAGTCATATTCCACTTCTCGCAATGTCACCTGTTGCGCGTCAACATCGTAAATCACGTAGGTAGCATTCGGTCTACCGTGGCGCGGTTCTCCTACAGAACCAACATTCACAATCCGCTTTAAAGGAGCAGTAAAACTTAAATTTTTATCTCCTTCAATGCTCGGTCCACTAACTCGAACCTGCATATTTCCAGCATCTAAAGTGCGAACATATGGTACATGAGTGTGACCGCAAAACAGCACATCAGCACCCGCAGAAAATACTCTTTCTAAGGCAGAGAAAGCATCCATTGTCGGCAGTAAATATTCATGATTACTGTGAGGGCTACCGTGAACGAAACACATATTATCTTCTCGCAAACTATGCGGCAAAGTGGCTAAATATTCTCGCGTTTCTGGGAATATTTGACTGTTAGTCCATTCGTGGGCTAATTTGCCTCTTTTTTCGGCTAAAACTGAGGGATAGCTGCATTCGCAGGAGTTCAAACCTTCGACAATATCTTCATCCCAACAGCCTACGCAGGTGGGAATGTCGAGGGAGCGAATCATTTCTACTACGGCGTGAGGGTTAGGCCCGTAGCCGACTAAATCTCCGAGACAAAAGATTTTGTCTGCTTGTTGTTTGTCGATATCTGATAAAACTGCATTTAAGGCTTCGTAGTTGCCGTGAATGCAGGACATAACTGCTATTTTCATGTTGTTTCTTCTGCTGATAAAAGTGATTCTTTGACTTGTTGTTGGTAATTCAACATGATTGTTTCGGACAAACAGCAATCTTCTAGGGTTTGTCCTAATGCTGTTTCATTGAGATTTTCGCCGACTATTTCTATGCCGCTAAATCTTTGGGGGCGGCCTTCTAGCCACCGGGGAAGTGGCAATTCTTCGTGGGCGGTTTCTTGGAATTTCGCTGCGAAATCGAAGTAGAAAGAACGCCCGTCGGCTATGTCAAAAATGCCTTTGGCTCGGTGGATTTGGCCGTAGGCTCCTTGGGTCATTTCTTGATACCAAAACAGATCGAGGCTGGCTGGATCGAGGACTTGTCCGCTGGTGGGGCTGCGCCAAATTGATAGTTTTTCTGGTTCGCCGCTGACAGGTATTCCCTCGACAATTATATCGCCCCACTGATGCCATTCGGTGTTTTTGATTTCTGGTGGCACGACGCTGATTCGACGGCTGGGAAAGCTTTGGAGCAGGTTTTCTAGTGTTGTCAGTTGCAGGTGAAATCCCAGTTCGATGTAGGCTGAAACACCGTTTTCCAGGTGTTTCGCGAGTAGGGACTCTTCGTCGTCTGTCAGGGTGATGATTTTGGGGAATTCGGCGGCGATGCAGGTTTGGTCGATCGGCACATTGCCGATTCCAGGGCACAAATACAGCACTGGCAAGGTTTCGGCTGCTAGCTGCTGTCGAATCCAGGTGGTTTTGCCACTTCCGGGCGGGCCCGCTACGGCGGTGATTGTGGGTTGACTCATAAATACAATGATAATCGTTCTCAGTCAAATTAACTCTGATACATTTAGATTTAATTTTGGCGATCGAGCAAGCTGCCCCTCCACTCTTGGAGGTAGAGCCTTTGAACATCGGTTCCAATAATAATCAGATTTACCGCGTGCCTGCCCTACACTATAATCGAGGCATCAGTCCAAGAAGAAGGAGGACTTTATGCAAGCAGAAGGTTCATATAAAGCCAGCACCTACAATCTGGAACTTGATGCAGAAATCCAGCGATTAAAAGCTCAAGTTCTCCTGAGTTGGGAAAAAGAAGCCCGCACTTTAAAGTGGTTCGGTTTAACCGACGGGATGAATGTTTTGGAAGCGGGTAGCGGGCCGGGATTTTTTACCGAACAACTGCTAGAATTGCTGCCAAACAGTTCGCTAACAGCGGTAGAAATCGATCCGGTACTGCACGAAAAAGCTGTAGGATATTTGCATGACAAAGGAGGCGATCGCGTAAATCGCATCGAAGCATCGGTTGCAGATACTGGTTTGGACGATAACAGTTTCGATTTTGCGATCGCCCGTTTGCTATTCGTTCACCTTCCCGATCCCGTCGCAGCAGCCAGAGAAATCTTCCGCATCTTAAAACCCGGTGGTAAACTGGTAATTATCGATAGCGATGCGGATCTATTTTGGCTAACAAATCCACCTTGGTCAGTCCAGATTGTCCGCGAGAAATTCAAGCAAGTGATGGCCTCGCGCGGGGGCGATTTATCCGTCGGGCGAAATCTGTGCCGCATTCTCAAAGAAGCTGGATTTGGTAGTGTTGATTTAGAAGCGGTTGTCAGCCACAGTGATATTATCGGCATTGAAGCATTTGAACCTTTGCTCGACTCCGGGCCGATTTTACAACTGGTCAAACAAGGGTGGATTTCCGAGTCGGAAATAGAGAGTTATCTGGTTTCGCGGGATGAATTTGTCGCTGCGGGCGATCGATCGATGATGAGTTTCTGGTTGATGGCTTGCGGGGAAAAGAATTAATAGACATCTCCCTTAACTCTTAAGCCGGGTAGGGTTTATGAGATTGTCGATTATCCGCAATTATTGTTTGTGAACCCGCCCCTTGTATAGCAACCGCCACATCGGTATTGACATTCAGGAACTCATGAATATATCCTCAAACCCGCCATCATAAACAGTCTCACTGTTAAGAACCAACTGTCAA